>NZ_JAKRGG010000008.1:0-206574 GCF_022347645.1 Vibrio sp. MMH1-50 | reverse complement strand
GTGACTTCAAGATGCAGGATTCAGAGCGTTGTCATTGATTCGAGTTCAAGGAAAACAACACAGCGTAATAGCCAGCTCTTTCCAAGTTGTTTGACGCAGCCATTGGTTTAATTAAAAAAGCGGGGCAATGACAAGCTCCCGAAGGGCGAGCTGTCTTGGGTATATACAAGTGGCGGATTTGGTTTCTAAAGTTACACAACGCCACATCCTTGAGCACTTTACCGAAGAAGGAAAACAGCGCTTTCTCGCAAGAGTCGGACAAGATGTGACACAAGCAATAACGCATCCAGACTTCTTTGCCTTAGCGGCGTTCCACGACAGTAAAGTGGTTGGCTTTGCCGCTTTAAAAGATGATAACTATCTCACCCACTTATTCGTCGCAACCAAAGCTCAAGACCATGGTTTGGGTAAACAACTTCTCGATACGATACTGGACTCAACCCATGATAAGCCAAGAAGTTATGTGCGTCTTCGTTCAGCCCCCAACGCAGTTTCGTTTTATCACAAGCACGGTTTTGAACCTACCGATGATCTCTGCGAGAAAGAAGGAATTCGTTATGTGCCAATGCGATTAGCGCTCGTTTCCTCTCTTGAAATACAAAAAAGCCAGCAGTGATGCTGGCTTTTCTCTCTCTTAGTCTTGAGCGACTTTCACGCGAATCTTGCTTTTCGCTACGCTGGTCAAGTTCAGCGCTTCCAGTGCAGAAATCGCTTCTGCTTCATCTGGCATGATCACAAAGCCGAAGCCTTTTGATAAGCCGGTTTCTTGATCAAGAACCAATGTACAAAGCTCTACCTTCCCGTGTGCAGAAAACAGTGCACGCATGTCTTGCTCAGTCGTTTGACGAGCCAAGTTTCTTACTAAAAGTTTCATAGTGAACCTAGTGGTTTTAATAACCCTACGATTCTCTCAGGTTCTTCAAAACAAACCAAGTGAATAATATTGTATACCCAAATGACTTCATGATGCAGGATTCAGAGCGTTGTCATTGACTCGAGGTCAAGGAAAACAACGCAGCGTAATAGCCAGCTCTTTCCAAGTTGTTTGACGCAGCAATCGAGTCAATGACATGCTCCCAAAGGGCGAACTGCCTTGGCTTGTATACTTTGTTGCCGATTCTTGATTTAGACCCACTAGACCTTTAAATCGCCGCCGCGTATACGAACAACTAGATCATTCTAAGTACATCTGCTTAAATGATTTTTCTTTCATTTTTCACCCAAAGGAGAGCCGATATGGAAACGAAACGTCTTAAGCTAATCCCTGCTTGTTTAGAACGTGCAGAAGAAGCACACCAAGCAGTACTGCGTAGCCAGAAGACACTCGAAGTGTATCTTCCTTGGGTGCCACATGTGCTCACACTAGAAGCAATGATTGAGGGGACAGAAAAAGCCATCGCCAACTTTGAAAGTTTTGAAGGGGAGTTGCGTTACTTCATTATTGAAAAAGAAAGCGACCGTTTAATTGGTGCAGTAGGCTTAATGATTCGTGATCAAGAAGTGCCGTCGTTTGAAATCGGTTACTGGTTGGATGATGCCGCGGTGGGCAACGGCTACATTTCCGAAGCGGTGCTTGAGCTAGAGCGCTACGCGTTTGAAGACCTCGGTGCAAGACGCATTGCGATTATGGCAGATTCAACCAACCTAAAAAGCCGTGCTGTCGCAGAGCGTTGTGGTTATGACTTTGAAGGTGAGTTGAGACACGACCGCCTCTCTACCTCAGGGGAATTGAGTAACACTGTGGTTTACTCAAAGATCCGTTTCTAAGCAGTTTATGATTAAGTAAGCTGTTATAAAAAATAAGCCTCACGAAGAGGCTTATTTTTATTTAACCGGTTTTTAATGTCCTGCTTAAGCGCTAATTATAGAGCGCGAATGCGCACAATTTCGTCTTGCTCAATACCCAAAGATTCAAGGAATTTTTGGTGCTCAGCAGGCTCCATCTCTTCAAATTTCTGGTGCCATGTCACCATGTCGCTTTCAGAGAAGCCCGCCGCTTGCATGATTTGTACCCAACGTTCTTTAGTCACAATATTATCCTCTATCAGCAGTGGTTCTTGTAATAGCACCACGATCGCTTTTTGCTGCGCTCGCAGGTTTTGAATCTCGCGTTCGAGTTCATTGAAATGGTCTTTCAAGATCTCCGCTTGAGATTTGCCTTTCTGTGCCAACAAAGTGCGTATGCTGGAAATCGGTAACCCATAAGAACGATAAGACGAGATGTTTTTTAAACGCTGCATCTCTTTTTCTCCATACCAGCGATAACCGTTTTCTGAACGATGTGCAGGCGCTAGCAAGCCTTCACGTTCATAGTAAAGAATCGTAGTACGAGAGAGTCCACACTCTCTGGCCAGTTGGGTTACGGTTAGCATAGTGGCTCCTTTTGTCGGTACAGACATAGCATCAGCCCTACACTGATAGACGGGTCAACACGTTTTTTACTATACCTCAGAAATTCTCGAATTGAGGTATTACGGGTCATTCAAATCACCATCGAGTAAGCACAAAAAAGCCCGCGACGAACGCGGGCTTTGTTTTTAATTGAGAGGAATTAGTCTAGCTCAACCAATTTCTTCTCGTATTCTTTGTGTTGCTCAAGTACTTCTTGCGCTGCACCACCAGTCAACTTACTTACAACAATGATCGCAATCGTTGAGAAGATGATGCCCGGTACGATTTCGTACACATCGAACCAACCGCCTGTTAGCTGTTTCCAAACCACGATAGTCACACCACCGATTAGGATACCTGCTAGTGCGCCGTTGCGGTTCATACCGCTCCAGTAAAGGCTAAGCACAACTGCTGGACCAAACGCTGCACCAAAGCCTGCCCAAGCGTAAGATACAAGACCGAGAACAGAGCTGTCTGGCGTCATTGCTAGGAATAGCGCGATAAGAGAAATCACGATAACGCCTACACGACCAATCATTACCACTTCTTCAGACGTTGCATCTGGCTTAATCACTTGCTTGTAGAAGTCTTCTGCTAGAGCAGATGACGATACTAGAAGTTGTGAATCCGCAGTACTCATTACCGCCGCTAGGATTGCCGCCAATAGGATACCGGCAATCACTGGGTGGAATACCGTGTTCACCAATAGCATGAAGATTTTCTCACCATCTTCTAGTTGCGTACCAGGGTGACCTGTTACCCACACTAGACCAACAAGACCAACTAGCATTGCGCCCGCCATAGAAAGCGCAGTCCAACCTACAGCGATACGACGCGCTGTTGTTAGGTCTTTGTTCGAACGAGAAGCTTTAAAACGCGCTAGGATGTGTGGCTGACCGAAGTAACCTAGACCCCATGCCACCAACGAGATGATCGCGATAGCCGATAGAGGCTCGCCTTTCGTATCGTTCCATAGCGTTAGTAGCTCTGGGTTAATGTTGTGCATGTCCGTCGCCAATTGACCTAGACCACCATCCATCACAGCAACTGGCACGATCATTAGTGCAGCTGCCATCAATAGACCTTGCACCAAGTCCGTCCAAGATACCGCTAAGAAACCACCGAATAGCGTGTAAGAAACCACACACACCGTGCCAATGATAACGGCAATGCTGTAATCCAAGCCGAATACGGTCTCAAACAGTTTGCCCCCTGCTACCAAGCCTGAGCTGGTGTAGAAAAGGAAGAATAGAAGAATGAAGAACGCAGAGATTGTCTGAATCAGTTTCGACTTATCGTTAAAGCGACGCGACAGGAATTCAGGCAGCGTTAGCGCATCAGTTTGAATGCTGTACGTACGTAGACGTTTTGCACTGATTAACCAGTTTAGCCATGTCCCCACAAGCAGACCACCTGCTAGCCAGAACGCTTCAATACCTGCTGCATATGCATACCCCGGAAGACCAAGTAGCAACCAGCCACTCATGTCTGATGCGCCTGCAGAAAGTGCCGCTGGCCATGGACCAAGGCTACGACCACCTAGGAAGTAGTCTGATGAATTGGAAGTCCTCTTATACGCGTAAACGCCAATGGCAACCATAATTAGTAAGTACGCCACAAAAGTGGTCGTGATAGCAAAGCTATTTTCTATCATTTGATAGTCCTCGTTATAATTATTTCCTTCCTTGCCTGCTTTGATATTTTGCCATCGCAGCAATACATCAAAGTAAGAGATACCAACCCGAGTAAGCTCTCAGGCTCTTTTGGTTCAGATTGGTATCACAAGTCAGGTTAGTGGGAGTCGCTTCCCAACTCGAGTAGAGTCGCGTTACCGCCCACCGCTGTAATATTTATCGTTCGAGTACGCTCGGTAATGAAGCGCAACGACAGATGAGGATCATGAGTCAATGTCGGTGACTCTAAATCCGTTTCAGAAACTAAGCCGACGATGGCACCGTCACGCTTAGCCAGTTGCAGGTTAAGCGCATGCTCAACCTGTGAATGCCCAACATAACCCACACTACGTACGTCGCTGTCTAACAACGGGGAAGACGCATCGTACGCAACCACTTGGACTAAGTTAGATGGGAAGTTTGCTGACGCCACAGCATGCTTAACCAATTGAGTAAGCTCTGTATTGTCACTACAAATCACCACGCTGTTGCCTGCAATCAGAGCACAGGTGATCATTGCAAATGTGCTGTTCAGAGCGTTCTCGGTATTTGCTAGATTGTTTTCACAAACAACCAAAGCCACACCGCGACCCGCTGCGTACAGCTCGTTAGTTTCACCCGTAGGCCCCACTAACTGATGAGTTTCTGCTAACAGAGTAGACGCTTGCTGCAAGTGGTAAGACACCACTTTGCCAACCACGCTATGCTGCTCTTCAATCGCAGATTTAAATGCCAGCAAATGCTCACATTTGTAATCAAAATCGGTCAGATTCCACTGCTCCCACGCAGAGAATGCATCTTTAAAAAACGTGATCTGATGAACCATAATGCGACTCCTTACGCCTTCTCTGCTTGAACAAGATGTTGTTTAGTAAAGCGGTATAGGTAGTGAGGACCACCAGCCTTCGGACCCGTACCCGACAAACCTTGACCACCGAATGGCTGAACGCCAACCACCGCGCCAACCTGATCACGGTTGATGTAGCAGTTACCCACACGAGCGTGTTTTTCAATCCAACGGTAAGTGGTTTCGTTACGGCTGTGGATGCCCATTGTGAGACCAAAACCGGTTTGATTGATTTGCTCAACCACATTTGGCAACTCAGACGCTTTAAAGCGAACAATGTGCAAGATAGGACCGAATTGCTCTTCTTTCAGAACATCAATGCCCGAGATTTCGAACGCACTTGGTGATACAAAATCACCGTGCTGACACGCTTCATCCAACTGCAATTGAGCAACTTTGGTTTGCGTACTTGTCATGTGCTCTAGGTGAGCAAGGAGTTTGTTCTTTGCATTGCTGTCGATAACCGGACCCACATCCGTTTTGTGCAGGTAAGGGATACCAACATGCAGTTCATTCATTGCACCTTGGATAAGGTTGATGATGCGATCTGCAACGTCTTCTTGAACGAACAGAACGCGCAGAGCAGAACAACGTTGACCAGCAGAAGCGAAAGCGGAACGAATCACGTCACGCACAACTTGCTCTGGCAGTGCCGTACTATCCACAATCATGGCGTTTTGACCGCCAGTTTCAGCGATAAACGGGACTGGCTTCGCGTTACGCTCGGCAAGCGTAACGTTGATGCGCTGCGCTGTTGCTGTCGAACCAGTAAATGCCACACCTGCAATCGCATCGTGAGATGTTAGTGCATGACCAATTTCACCACCACGACCCGGCAATAGCTGAATCACGCCCGCTGGGAAGCCGGCTTCTAACATCAATTCAATCGCACGCGCCGCAATTAAGCTGGTTTGCTCAGCTGGCTTAGCCACAACTGTGTTCCCTGCAACCAATGCCGCTGTGACTTGACCAAGGAAAATCGCGAGTGGGAAGTTCCATGGGCTGATACAAACGAATACACCCAAACCTTCACGGCTTGAAATGCGCTTCACACCATCAAAACCTTCCAATTCAAACGGCTGAAGATTTTGCGCTTGTTTCGCGTAGTAACGACAGAAGTCGACCGCTTCACGCACTTCATCAATACTGTCATGAATCGTCTTACCTGCTTCTTGGTGACAAATCGCCACCAGCTCAGCCAAGTTTTCTTCCATCAGATCCGCAAGCTTATCTAGGCACACTGCTTTTTGTTCAATCGCGGTGCCTTTCCACTCTGGGAATGCAGCATCAGCCGCTTCGATTGCAGCGGAAACATGATCAAGACTTGCGAAAGCCACCTGACCCACTTCGATACGGCGATCGTAAGGGGCAGTAATGATCTCTGCGGAGTTTTCCTTGATCATGCTTTCGGCATGTTTTTCGCCGTTGATGATCGGACCCGCAGTCCACTTCTGATTCAGGAAGCTTTCAACCTGTGCTTCAAACGGCTTCGCTTCGCTGTCGATATCAACGTTGACACCATATGAGTTTTTACGCTCTGGGAAGATACCGGTTGGCATTGGGATTTGACCGTTGTGCAAGGTCTCAAACGAGGTCAGCACATCAACAGGGTGATGCGTCAGCTCTGAAATTGGACAACGCGCGTCCACCAAACGGTGCACAAACGAGCTGTTCGCGCCGTTTTCTAGTAAGCGACGAACCAAGTAAGGCAGGAGGTCCGCATGGCTACCGACTGGCGCGTAAATACGTACTGGCTGACCATAAGTGTCCATCACATGGTTATAAAGCGAATCGCCCATACCATGCAGACGTTGGAATTCGTAATCTTTGTGCTCTGCCATTACAGCAATCGCCGTAACAGTGTGTGCGTTGTGACTAGCAAACTGCGGGAAGATATTGCCACGCACGCCTTCGCTTAGTAGGAAGCGCGCGCACGCTAGGTAAGCAACATCCGTCGCTTCTTTGCGCGTGTAAACTGGGTAGTTCTCGTAGCCTGCTTGTTGTGACCACTTGATTTCGCTGTCCCAGTACGCGCCTTTTACTAGACGCAGTGGGATCAGATCACCCTGCTCTTTCGCTAGACCGTTTAGCCATACGAGTACAGGTAGTGCACGTTTCGAGTAGGCTTGAACTACTAGACCAAACTTGCCCCAGCCTTTCACTAGGTCGCTGCGGTACAGCTTTTCAAACAGTTTGAGTGACAGCTCAAGACGGTCCGCTTCTTCTGCGTCAATCGTGATGGCAACATCCACCTCAATAGCGCGCTTAAGCAGTTGCGTTAAGGTGTCGTAAAGCTCTGTCATCACGCGTTCTTCATTCGCCACTTCGTAACGTGGGTGAAGTGCAGAAAGCTTGATAGAAACAGAAGGTGCAGGGCTTGTGTCACTGCCGTACGTTTCACGACCAACGGCTTCGATCGCCATTAGGTAGTCTTTGAAGTACTTGCTTGCGTCTGCTGTGGTCAGCGCCGCTTCACCCAACATATCAAATGAGTAAGTGAAACCTTTGTCGCGCATTGGGCGACCGTTCTTCTGCGCTTCTTCAATCGTACGACCACGTACAAACTGATGACCCATGATCTTCATTGCCTGATACATGGCTTTACGAATCACAGGTTCTGAGAATTTATTTACCAGACGGTTTACAGCCTGACCTGGGCTCTGGGTTTCCTGCTCACCAAGACCAATCACTTTACCTGTTAGCATTAAGCCCCAAGTTGAAGCGTTAACGAAGACAGAATCAGAACTCTTAAGGTGAGATTTCCAGTCAGCAACGCTTAACTTATCTTTAATCAGCGCATCCGCCGTTGCTGAATCAGGAATACGCATCAATGCTTCTGCAAGACACATCAGCAAGATACCTTCATGAGTATCTAAGCTGTATTCCAGCAATAGCGCATCAATCATCTGAATTGACTTTTTATCCGCACGGATGGCTTCGATAAGCTGGGTTGTTTGGGTCGTGATTGCCGATTTTTCTTCCGCTGTCGGCGTTGCTAGTGGCAATAATTGCTCTAGCCATTGAGACTCGTCCACCATGTACAATGGCGAGATCAGTGACCACAATTTATCAAGCGGCTGCTCGATAAATTCCGGTGTTAACACGTTCGTTGCTGTAAACATGCGTTTTCCTCAATCTCTCTCCTCGAAAACCGCTTCGAGGATCATCAATGGCTGGCAGTGTATTTTGAGCCCGAGAAGAATACTTGTCAAAAACTCCGAGCTTTTTGCTAAAAACTCGCTTTTATAACAAAACATCTACATAGTCACACGCAAATACATAATATATTGTGTTGTAAAAATTCATCTTTGCATGTCATTTACAACAAAAGCAGGCGGGTTTTGAGCAATTTCTGTTTGAATAAGAAGGATTTAGATTGCGCTTTTGTGAGGAATGGACAAAAACATTGAAATTTTCCGGAGAATTACGCAAAAAAGTTCGACTTTCCTGTGCAAAACACAAGCACAAAAAAGCCGCGACTCATACGCGGCTTCGCTCAAATAAGCAACTTGATGAGCAGTGTTAGCCAACCTGTTTCTTATACTGAGAAGGTGATAATCCTTGTAAACGAGTAAAGGTATGAGTGAAAGTACTTTGGCTTGAGAAACCGGTGAATTCGGCAATTTGCCCCAACGTTAGGTGACCTTGTTCAATCAAATCGCGCGCCATATCGATGCGTTTGCCGAGCACGTACTGATGCGGCGTAATGCCCATCTGATCTTTGAATAAGCTATGGAATTGGCTTTCACCCAAAAATACGCTGCCAGCCAATTGCGCCACGCTGATTTTGTGGCTCAAGTGCTGTTCGATGTAACGGTCAATCGCTTCCAGATCAAAGCGTGACTCTTTCCTTGAGGTTTCAAATGCTGATATATGACGCTGCATAAGAGCGATCACGGTGTCATTACACGCACGGCTAAGCAGTAAATCGTCTGGATGATTACGCATCTCTTGCACCAGCATTTGAATCAGCTTTTGAATCTGACCATCCAATTGGAAGTAAAGATGAGAGCGTTCTAGGTTATTGATTTTTTGCAACATCTCAGGATCATCGTTGGCAGGCTTTGGCATATTAAGCACCAAGATGTCTGATTGATGAATCACGCCACCGAAAGCATGATCAGAAGATGCCGTTACGATGCAACCTTGCCCCGGACCAACCAAATTGCCCTGACCACGAACTTCGAATTCTGCTTGTCCCTTTAAACCGATCACGATCTGTGTGTAAGCATGATCATGGCAATCCATATAAGACGGAAGCGTGATCAACTCTGCTGGTTTAGGCAGCATGATCTCTTTATATAGCGGGGCTTTCGGGTTATCTGAATCACTCATTTCAAACAGTCGTCTTTACACGGTCGGCTTATATCTTGGCATCATATACCTTCTCTGTTGGGTTGCAAATCTTCCCCAATCCAATCGCACAAGATCAAATCAACACGATCATTGCGCTCTACATGATCATAGTTCCGGAACGATGATCATGTAAGAGGAACTTACGGTCAATGTGCAACCAATTTTTTTAACAAAAACGGACAGATAGCAAAAATTACCAAAGATGAGACAAGCCAATAGCAAAGATCTTTGGGGTTGAAATGCACATCAATGTAAGCAACAAGGTAAAAACTACGATCGAAAGCGCACGAAATGCCCGAAAAACAGGGGCATAGAGGGATTTCCCCCCTTACTAATATGCTCACAATTCAATACATTAGACCTCGAGCTCTAGGATGCATACGACCCTGAGCTCATCGGTATCTACTTGATACCTCTAACTTACTTAGCAGACCCTCGCTATGTAATTTAGAACCTCTTCTACACGTCGACAAGATTATATCTTGTGTTGCCAGCCCGTCTTCAGGCTGGCTTTTTTTTGTCTCACGCCAATGAAAACAATGGCATAAGCTGATAATATATCGACCATCTCACCGTATCCTGACGTTAATCATCACGCTGAGTTATCCTGATCGACCTTCTCTCTTCCAGTTCCATCTGGCGCGATTCTCGAAAGCATGATCAAGGCAGTGTTGTAATAAAAACGCGGGATAAGCGAAGTGAGAATACTGACCTGCAATCAAGCAGGCGATATGTAGCAGTAGTGAGTCCCTTGTGAATATTCCAGTCAATACCATAGAACAGTCGCTCCTTCGACAGCTACCGGGTTGTTGGGGATGCAAAGATAAAGATTCGGTATTCCGCTATGTGAATCAGGAATACGCAGAATTGATAGGCTACGATTCACCTGAAGTCTGTATAGGCAAAACAGACTTTGAGGTCGCAAGCCCTACCATTGAATGTGCAAAAGAGTTTCAAGAACAAGATAGGCACGTAATTGAAACAGGCGAGTCGCTAAAGATCCTTGATATCCACCCTTATCCAGATGGTCATTGGCGAGCGCATATTTTTACTAAGACGCCTTGGCGAGACGACGACGGCAACATCATTGGCACCATATTTTATGGTCGCGAACTTACTGATACTGCCGTCATCGAAGTGGGATATTGGGTATGCAGAGCCATCGGTGGCACGCCCAACCAGCAGTCCATCTTTCGTTTTTCTAACCTGAAACCCGAGCCAGAAAAGCTGACCTGCCGTGAGCAAGAGACTCTGTTCTTGTTGCTGTATGGCAAAAAGCCGCAATTCATCTCACAGGTCATGGGGATTTCAACCAAGACCGTAGAAGGGCATGTTGCTCGTCTGCGCACTAAGTTTGAAGCCAACAGTAAGAACGAACTTATCGACAAAGCCATGGAGGCAGGCTACGGATCGATTGTGCCGAAAACCCTGCTTAAACATCAGCTTTCTGTCGTGCTTAACGGTGAACGTTGATTCGCCATTGGGTAAACACAAAAACACCGCCTATTGAGGCGGTGTTTTTTATCTCTTTGTCAAAGCCATTACGGCGCAAGGCGATCGATGTCCCACTCGCCTTCTTGATTTGAGAACAAGAAACGGTCGTGCAGACGATGTTCACCACCTTGCCAGAATT
The DNA here is from genome assembly GCF_022347645.1 of Vibrio sp. MMH1-50. NCBI lineage: Bacteria > Pseudomonadati > Pseudomonadota > Gammaproteobacteria > Vibrionales > Vibrionaceae > Vibrio > Vibrio sp. MMH1-50. Next base: position 195,674 of record NZ_JAKRGG010000008.1, on the reverse strand, counting down.
CAATGCTTTGCGGCTTGACGCGGAAACCACCCCAGAAGGATGGCATCGGGATTTCACCCTTGGCAAACTTCTGCTTCAACTCTAGGAATTTACCTTCCAATACACCACGTGCAGAAATACGGCTACTTTGTTTGCTCGCAATCGCAGCCAATTGGCTGTCTTTCGGACGAGAAGTGAAGTACTTCATGTTCTCCATCGGCGTTAGCTTTTCTGCCACACCTGTGATGTGAACCTGACGCTCAAGTGGATGCCATGGGAAATGCAGGCTGATGTTGCTGTTGTGCTCAAGCTGCTGCGCTTTACGGCTGCCCAAGTTGGTGTAGAACACAAAGCCATCTTTATCGACGTTTTTCAGCAGCACAATGCGTTGAAACGGCATGCCATTTTCGTCCACTGTCGCGACCGTCATTGCGGTTGGATCAGTCAACCCTGCTTGTACCGCTTGCTCTAACCATAGGTTAAATTGATCAATCGGATCTGCTTTTAAATCTTTACGACGCAGGCCACCTTTTGTGTACTCACGACGAATATCAGCAAGTTCCATCTTCACTCCTTCACTCGTTTTTGTCGATTGTGCGCCCGATGATAGGGAAATTCAAGGAAAGCAAGCAAGAACCCTGATTGCGGTTTTGTGTTATGTCACGTTGTCGCAGCAGCTCACAGCATCACTAAATGCCTTTTGATAACATGGCGTTAAAAACTAGTGAGCCAATCGTGAACCTACTTAACCCCAAAGCTCTGCGCCATTTTTTATTGGTCTTGCTCGCCATCGGTCTGGTCGGGCTGATGTTGACTCATAAATACGCAACCCAGCATCAACATGATCAGTGGCAAAATAAGCTGCAAACTCAAGCTTCGCAGGTTGCACAGGAAATCGATTATGAACTGGCAAAGTTTGAACAAATCCCGAACTTGCTCAGCCATGACCCAAGATTACTCGCAGCGGTCAAAGAGGGTAAACCGTCAGAATCCTTCAATTTATTGCTCGCTGATTGGTTAGCACAAAGCCTCGCTGACACTATTTACGTGCACAATAAAACCGGTTTGGTGATCGCATCAAGCAACTATCAACAAGACGACAGTTTCGTCGGTTCTAATTTTGCCTTTCGTCCTTACTTTCAACACGCATTAAATGGGGAGAAGGCTCAATACGTTGCCCTCGGGGTTCGCTCCAATAAGCGCGGATATTTCTTCTCATCGCCACTTTGGGTCGATGGCGAAGTCGCAGGCGTAATAACAGTTAAAGTCAATTTAGAGCAACTAGAACAGCGCTTGGCACAAGACGATGGCGATTTACTGGTTGCGGGTGTGCACGACGTGGTGTTCATGAGTAACTTGCCCGATTGGCGCTATCGTGCTCTGTTCCCATTATCTGAACAAGCAAAACAAGAGCTCAATCAAACTCAACAATACGGTGATACCCTTCCTCAATATCGTGGCGAGCTCACTGGGCAAAGCGGAGTCAATCAGTTTGAAAACAACCAACTCTTGGTGTCACCCAACTACCTTGCTTACGCGACCAATCTGTTTGACAAAGGTTTTCGCGTCATTGCACTGATTAGCCAACAAGAAGTCTTCACCGCTGTATTGCAAGCCGACATAGTTTATCTGCTGCTGTATGCGCTCGTGGGGTTAATTGCGTTGGCATGGTTCCAAATGCTGGTCAACAAAGCACGTCTTGCCAATGTCAATGCCAGCTTGGAAGAAAAGGTAACAGAGAGAACTTTCATCCTCAGCCAAGCCAACCACAAGTTACAACAAACCGTGCATCAATATGAGCAGAGCCAACAAGAACTGAAGCAAACGCAACAAGAGCTAACTCAAGCGGCAAAGTTAGCGCTACTTGGTGAACTGTCTGCAAGCATTAATCACGAAATCAATCAGCCATTGGCTGCGCTGCGGACTTACACCGAAAACTCGCAGCGTTTAATGACAATGGAGCGTTACCCAATGGTGGCGGACAATCTGGATAAGATGCTGTCGCTCAACGATACCATGACCGAAGTCATTGCACGCTTAAAGGTCTTCACGCGTAAGACGGATGACAACCTACACAGTGAGGTATCGGTTCTACACGATGCGGTGCACAACGCGACACGTATTCTGAGCAGTAAGCTGATCAAACAGGGAGTGACGCTTAAAGTGCCAGCCATTGAATACGACGTAAAACTCGCGATTCACAGCGTCGAGCTTGAGCAAGTGCTGATCAATCTATTCCACAACGCAGCTCAAGCTATGGAAGGGTATTGTATCGACCCACAGATTTCGATTGCCGTGCAGTGTGACCAGAGTAACTGCGATATTTTGGTTTCTGACAACGGCCCCGGCATGTCAGAACACGCCTTAGCTAAGATTTTCGACCCGTTTTACACCACCAAGCCAGAGGGGCTCGGACTGGGTTTAACCATCTCAAAACGCATTTTGGAGAGCTATCAAGGCTCACTCAGCGCTTATAATCATGATGCTAATAGCGATGATGCTGATAACGATGCCGATTATACCCGTCACGCTCGCCATCAAATGGACACACAATCTCAGCTATCCGGTGGGATGACTTTTGTCGTCAGCGTACCTCTCGTTTCACTTCATCCAGCAGAGGAAGACTCTCATGCATAACCCTGTTTTCTTTGTCGATGATGAGCCGCATATTCGTGATGCAGTTACTCAAGCGTTATTGATTGAAGGAATTGACGTCACTTGCTTCCCAAATGCAGTTGAAGCGCTGCGCGTGATTGATCCCAATACGCCAGCACTGATCATCACCGATATCCACATGCCAGTGATGAATGGGTTAGAGCTCATGCGCACCCTGTTAGGCAAAAATAATCACTTTCAATTTATCGTATTAACTGGGCATGGTGATGTAAAAACCGCGGTCGAAGCGATGAAGAGCGGTGCGTATGACTTTCTTGAAAAGCCATTCTCTACCGAGCAACTATTAAAGTCGCTCAACAATGCCGGCGATAAACTGGTCTTATTGCAAGAAAACGTCTGGCTGAAGAAAGAGCTCGACATGCAAACCCATGTCGGTCCAAAAATGATTGGTCACAGTCAAGCTATGGTCGACATTCGCCGTGCGCTGATAAGCGCCCCACTCCACCAGCCGCTCATTTTTGTTGGTGAAGATGGCACAGGGCGAAGACTCGCTGCTCAGTTTGCTCACGATATCCATGCGACCGCAGAAAGTGAGTTGATTGCCGCATCCGGTGAAGACTTATATGAGCTTTCACATGAAGCATTAGACAAAACCATACATCATCTTACAGACGGTAAAAGCCATTGCAGTTTGTACTTACACAGCGCCGAGCATATATCGGAAAAACAGTGGCAATGCTTGTTTAACCACCCGAAACTGCAACGCGTATTTGGTGCTGCAAACACCGTCGACAAAGGCATTGAAAGCTCAGTAAAGATGATTCGGATGCCGAATTTGAATGAACGCAAAGAAGACATCGGTCCCTTATACAAACACTTCGTGCGTCATGCAGCGAGTCGCTATCAGCTCCAACCCCCTCAGATTAGTCTGAATGAAGTGAAGCGGATTACGGAACTCGATTGGCCAGAAAATATCAAACAATTGAGGCAGTTTGCCGAATTAAGGGCATTGAAACCGGACGCGTTTCGTATGGAGGATTGGAACAGCGAAAAAAGCATTGAAATCCAAAGTATGACCCAACGCACAGAACACTTTGAATATTGCTTGTTGTTTGATGCCTTGCAACGACATAGAGGCAGACTCAAAGAGGTTCAACTAGAATTACAAGTGTCGCGCAAAACCTTGTACGACAAACTAAAAAAACATCAGTTGGACAAAACAAAGTTCAAGGCACAGTAAATGAGGGGGGACTTACCCCTTTCACACATTTTTATTAGCTGAGTATGCTGACATGCTCCGTTAATAATAATAAGATCAAAAAGATAAACCGTCTTTATAAAACAAGGAATGTGATGAGCCGAGACAACTACAACAAACTAAGCAGCGAAGAGCTGGATTTTGTTGACGACAAAACCGCTGCATTGCTTCTAAATACGCCAAATAGTGCCCGCTTAATGCTGTGGGTGATGGTGTTATTCTTTGTTGCGGCTATCGCTTGGGCGTCGTGGGCGCAAATCGATAAAGTAACCGTAGGGCAAGGCAAGGTTATCCCTTCCTCTCAAATCCAAGTCGTACAAAACCTCGAAGGTGGTTTGGTCAAAGAGATCTTGGTGAAGGAAGGTCAACGAGTCGAAAAAGGTCAGCAGTTGTTATTGATTGACGACACGCGTTTCCGCTCAGACTTCCGTGAACGTGAACAACAAGTTGCCAACTTGACGGCTTCCGTACTGCAACTTTCTGCGTCGATCAGTAGTGTCGAAGTCAATCGCGATTTCGATGACAGCAACTGGGAACAAAATGTCGTTCTTGACTACGGTAAACTGACATTCCCACCAACGCTTGAAGAAAATCAACCTCGCCTAACGCAACGCCAAAAAGCGGAATACCGAGAAGACCTAGATAATCTGCGTAACCAAATTTCAGTTATCGACCAACAAGTAAAGCAAAAGCAGCAAGACCTGGTTGAGATCCAAGCACGTGTGAGTAACTTGCGCCAGAGCTATCGTTTTGCCAAGAAAGAGTTAGACATTACCAAGCCGCTCGCAGATGAAGGCGTTGTGCCTAAAATCGAACTGTTGAAACTACAGCGTCAGGTGAACGACACACGCCGCGAAATGACATCCAGTGAACTGAAGATTCCCGTAATCAAATCTGGTATCCGCGAATCCATGCTTAATCGTATTGATGTTGCACTGAAATTCCGTTCTGAACAACAAGAGAAGCTCAATAGCACCCAAGACCAACTTTCTGCGCTCGTGGAATCGGCTGTGGGCTTGGAAGACCGCGTAAATCGTACCGTTGTAGTTTCTCCAGTGACAGGCACTATCAAAACATTGAACGTCAACACCGTTGGCGGCGTTATTCAACCGGGTATGGACATCGTCGAAATCGTCCCAACTGAAGATACCCTTTTGGTTGAAGCCAAAATTGCACCGAAGGACATCGCATTCTTGCGCCCTGACCTTCATGCCATCGTGAAATTCACCGCGTACGATTTTACCAAGTACGGCGGTCTTGAAGGGGAACTGGAGCACATCAGTGCCGACACCACACAAGATGAGGAAGGCAACAGCTTCTATATCGTGCGTGTACGAACTGAGAAAACCAGTTTTGGACAGGATGCAGACTTGCCAATCATTCCAGGTATGACGGCTTCAGTCGATATCATCACAGGTAAGCGAACCGTTTTGGAATACCTGCTTAAACCAATTTTGAGCGCCAAAACCAACGCACTTAAGGAGTAAGTGTCAGCAAGGACTCTCCAATGTATATTTAAGTGTTGATAAGTGGTTAAATAAAAAGCACTTATTTCTCACTGTCGAGCCCATTGGAAGAGTACACTTGTGATGTGAGTCGAATATGCCACCCAGATTGAAGCGTAAAGTTACATTATTAATCAGCATTAGTTGTTTTTCGTTCCAAATTGGTGCCTTGAACAACAAAGAACAAAGATGGGTCGATACGGTCACTTCAGTCTATGGTGAACGCGCTGGAATGCGCGTGAAAACCTGGCGAGATAATATCGACTTTTTTAAAACATTGGAGACTCATGAAAAGCTGGCAGGCGTTAACGACTTTTTCAATCAACTTTACTTCGTTGACGACATAGACCTATGGGGCAAAAAAGACTACTGGGCAACACCACTCGAGTTTTTAGGCAGCAATGCCGGTGACTGTGAAGATTTCACTATTGCCAAATACTTCTCTTTACTCGAGCTTGGCGTACCGGATTCAAAGATGCGTTTGATCTACGTAAAAGCCATCGAATTGAATCAGTTTCACATGGTACTCGCCTATTACCCAACCCCAAGTTCAGAGCCGCTCATTCTCGACAACATCAATCCAGAAATTGTCCGAGCCTCCAAGCGTAGCGATTTGCTACCGATTTACAGTTTTAATGGTTCAAACCTATGGCTAATGAAGTCTTCTGCTAGCGTTGGAGAGCTAGCAGGAAAAGCCTCACGTTTGAGCCTTTGGAATGACTTACGCTCGCGCGAACGTAAGTTGCAGTTAAAAAAACCTAAAATTAACTATGACGAGTGAAAAACATGACCCTATATAAGAAGCTTGTAGTGGGAATGGTTACGGTCTTTATACTCTTGATGGCATCAGTATTCGTAATCCAGTTCAACACTACTCGAGACAGCTTAGAGCAGCAGCAACGTTCAGAGGTCAACAACACCATTAACACCGTTGGTTTGGCACTGGCACCTTATTTAAAAGACAAGGATAAGGTGGCGGTAGAATCCGTGATTAATGCGTTGTTCGATGGCAGTACTTATTCTGTCGTACGTCTCACCGCGTTAGATTCGGATTACCAAATCGTACGCTCGTACCCAGTCAAACCAAGCCATGTTCCACAATGGTTCATCGACTTGAACTTGTTCAAAGCGATTCATGATAAACGCGTGGTAACCAGTGGTTGGATGCAACTTGCAGAAGTTGAAATCATCAGCCACCCAGGAGCTGCTTACGAGCAACTTTGGCAAGGCTTTATTCGCTTACTTACGGCATTTGGCATTATCTTCCTAGTGGGTCTGATTGCGATTTCTTACATTCTACGTCGCTCATTAAAACCGCTGGCTGCCATCGTGAAGAAAATGCACGAGATCGCCAACAACCAGTTTGGTGACCCACTGGCGCGTCCAAAAACCAAGGACCTAATTGCAGTGGTTGATGGCATCAACTCAATGTCGGCACAAATCGAACTGTCATTTAAAGAACAAGCCAAAGAAGCACAGCGTCTGCGTGCTCAAGCTTACCTAGACCCAATCTCCAAACTAGGTAACCGCTCGTTCTACATTAACCAAGTTGACCAATGGCTTGCAGAACAAACGCAAGGGGGTATCGCGCTACTCCATGCTGAATACATTGGCGATATTTACGAGACGAAAGACTATCAACGCGCTGATGCCCACGTGAAAGAGTTGTCTCAACGTCTGAAAAACACTATCGACGTACCAGGAGCGACCATTGCTCGTCTATCTAGCGACGAGTTCGGTCTATTATTCCCACACATGGATGAGAGCGAACTGCGCATTCTAGCTGACAGTATCGTTAACTGTGTAAATGGTCTGAATACCGATCCTACCGGTCTTGCGAAACCAAAAGCATCACTGGGTGTTGCACACAGTAAAGATCAGAAAACGCGCACTGAAGTGCTATCGATGGTGGATAACGCCTTGTCGAAAGCGAAAGCGCAACCAGACAAAGCGTACGGCTTCGTTGGTGGTGAAAATACTTCTAACCTTATGGGTAAACAGCAATGGAAAGCGTTGGTTGAAGAAGCGATTCACAGCGATTGGATTAAATTCCGCTTCCAGTCTGCGAAAAATACTTGGGGTAAAGTGTTCCACAACGAGGTGTTCTCAAGCATCGAAAAAGATGGCGAGACTTACCGTGCAAACCAATACCTGTTTGCTCTTGAGCAGCTAGACGCAACCAACATCTTCGACCAATACGTCATTGAGTCGATGATTAAGATGTTAGAAAGCGGCGAGCTAAAAGAGCCAGTGGCAATCAACATCGCACAAAGCAGCTTGTCTCAACCATCGTTCATTCGTTGGACCACCAGCATGCTAGAGAAGCACCCGAAAGTAGCACCTATGCTCCACTTTGAGCTTCCAGAAGCGTGTTTCATTGACCATCCGCACCATACAGCCCTGCTATGTAACGCGATTCGTCAAACTGGAGCAGAGTTCGGTGTTGATAACTATGGTCGTAACTTCCAGTCACTTGAGTACATTCAGGAATTCCGCCCGAATTACGTAAAACTGGATTACCTATTCACGCACAACTTGCACGACGAGAAGCAGAAATTCACGCTGACTTCGATCTCACGTACTGCTCATAACTTGGGTATTACCACGATCGCATCTCGTGTTGAAACACAGATTCAGTTGGATTTCCTAACCGAACACTTTGTGGAAGTCTTCCAAGGCTTCATCGTCGACAAGGAATAAGAAAGGTATACCAAGGATGAAAGACCCTTTACTGAACTCGCTCATTTACGTTAGCCGATACTACGGACTAGCCAACTCACCGGAAGCCCTGATTAACGGTCTTCCGCTCTCTGATGGCAAGCTTACCCCGTTTCTGCTACCAAGAGCGGCGGAAAGGGCCGGATTGGTTGCCAAGGAAAACCGTGCAGATTTAGACAAGATCTCTAGCCTAATTCTGCCGGCTATCTTACTTCTTAAAGGTGGTGATTCTTGCGTTCTCAATAGCATTAACGTTGAGAAGCAAGAAGCTGAAATCACCACCCTAGAAAGCGGAATGGTGCCTATCTCCATTCCTCTAGAAGACCTACTTGAGCAGTACACTGGTCGCTATTTTTTAGTTAAAAAGCAATTCCGTTATGACGAGCGCTCTCCCGAAGTGCTCAAAACCAAAGAAGGTCACTGGTTCTGGTCAACCTTGTGGCAATCTAAACGCATCTACCGCGATGTGCTTATCGCTTCTCTCCTTATCAACATCTTTGCTATCGCTGCACCAATGTTCACTCGCTTGGTGTATGACAAAGTAGTACCAAACCTCGCGTTTGAGACGCTATGGGTGTTGGCAAGCGGTATCTTCGTGGTGTTCTTGTTTGATTTCTTGCTCAAATCACTGCGTAACTACTTCATCGACGTTGCAGGTAAGAAATCCGACATCCTGATTTCCTCTAAGCTGTTTAGCAAAGTGATGGGCATCCGTATGGAATCCAAGCCGCCTTCTGTGGGTGCGTTTGCTCGCCACTTGCAAGAGTTTGAATCCATTCGTGAATTCTTTACCTCTGCCACGGTAAGTGCGTTGATTGACTTACCTTTCGCGATTCTCTTCCTGATTATCATCTGGTTAATGGCTGGCGACTTAGTATTCGTACCTATGGTGGGCGTGGTGATTCTGATGATTCACTCCGCGTTGATCCAAGGTCCATTGCGCCGCTCGATTGAAGAAGGTTCACGTCTTGCTTCACAGAAATACGCTAACTTGATTGAGAGCCTATCTGGCTTAGAAACGGTGAAAATGCTGAGTGCACAAAGCCAATTCCAATACCGCTGGGAAGAAGCCGTTGCACACATGGCAAACTGGAACATCAAGAGCCGTCGTATCACCGACAGTATTCAAAATGCAGCAGGTTTTGTGCAGCAAAGTAGTAACGTCGGCATGATCATTTTAGGCGTGTACTTAATTGCGAATGGGGACCTCACCATGGGTGGTTTGATTGCTGCAACCATGCTAAGTGGTCGAGCGATTGGTCCTATGGTTCAGCTTTCTTTGCTTTCAACCCGATACAACCAAGCGAAATCTTCGATGACCATCATTAATCAAGTGATGGAAATGCCAGACGAGCAAGAAGAAGGTAAACGCTACATTCACCGTCCTATCGTGCAAGGTAAGATTGAAATTGACCGAGTAACCTTCCATTACCCAGATGCACCAGTAGCATCGATTCGTGATTTGAGCCTGACCATCAATCCAGGTGAGAAAGTGGCGATCATCGGTCGTATTGGTTCGGGTAAAACCACGCTAGAACGCTTGATAATGGGTCTGTACAAGCCAACAGAAGGTCATGTGCGTATTGATGACACCGATATTGAACAGCTTCATCACGTGGACGTACGACGCAATATCGGCTGCGTACCGCAAGATTCGAATCTATTCTTCGGCTCGATTCGCGACAACATTACACTCGGTCGTCCACTAACCGATGATCGCGATGTATTAGATGCAGCAAACCGAGCGGGCGTCACAGCCTTTACTCAATCTGACCCAGCAGGTCTTGAGCGTCAGGTCGGTGAAGGTGGTGCGATGCTTTCAGGTGGTCAGCGTCAAGCGGTAACCATTGCGCGAGCGTTTTTAGGTCGCCCACCTGTGCTATTGATGGATGAGCCAACCAGTGCAATGGATAACCGTTCGGAAATGCACATCAAACATCAGTTAGCGCAGTTAAAACCAAGTGAGACGCTGATTTTGATTACACACAAAACCTCAATGCTCGACATTGTTGATCGCGTGATAGTCATGGAAAAAGGCAGCGTGATTGCAGATGGTCCGAAGGCGCAAGTGCTTAACGACTTGAAGCAAGGTAAGGTTCGCGCCGTCAGCTAGCACTAAACCGCACAAAAAAATCAAAGCCCCGTTGAACTGAGTGTTTCGCGGGGCTTATTTATTGAAGGTGAGTAAACCAAAATAGCCAAACTCTTCGAGAAGTATCCAAACCAACACAAAGCCAACAATGGCGACAAGTCCCATGATAGCCCTTTCATCTTCTTCCACACATCCCTCCACTTTCCATAGCGCAATCAACTTGTCTAGATTAGCAGCAGCGAACACAACAAAGAGCAAGGTTCATTACGTCTCAATCCGGAACTGGGATAAAGGTCAAAATTTGTTCAACATAAATCTCATTCCGCAGTGAAAATAGTTAATTACTTGCGAGTCAAAATCGGCTATAACACGCGCCTTCTTAATATTCTCGAGTTGAAGAAATGAATCATTGGATGCATTTAGAGCAAATCAGTCAGTATTTCACGGCGGGCTCTATCGGTTATAAAGTGTTGATGGGCGTCATCATTGTGATCGCTTATCGCTTGCTAAAGAAGATCGCCAACCGCGCGATTCTGAATTTGGCAGAAGCTAAAGGCGTAAACAAAGCACGCTTGAGCTTTATTCAACGTTGCTTCAACGTCGCATTTTTGTTCCTGTTTGCTTCGCTATTCGCCATCGTGACCGGTATTGGTTATGGCGATGTGTCGCTATTCCTATCGTCTATCTTCGCGGTATTGGGGGTGGCTTTCATCGCTCAATGGTCGATTCTTAGTAACATCACGGCAAGCTTTCTGATCTTCTTTGTCTTCCCATATCGTGTCGGTGACCGAATTAAAGTCGTGGACAAAGACGAAGACATTAGCGGTGAGATTCAGGAAATCCGTATGTTCCATGTGTTGATCAAGCACGACAACGGCAACCTAATCACTTACCCGAACAACTTGATGCTCCAAAAAGCGGTACTCAAACTGGCGAAAGAGAAAGCCAAGGTTGAGGAGCCCAAAACCACCTCACGCATTTATACCCGCAGAAAGAAATAGCCCACTAAAAAGCCGATGTTTCAACATCGGCTTTTTGTTTCCTCGGTTTTTTTAAACACCTTCTTGACCTCAACCATGCTTGAGGTTTTAGCCTTATTCGCACGATTCAAGATCAACAATGAAAAAGGAACCATTGTGGCTAAAATTGCGATTATTTATTTCTCTAAAACCGACGTAACAGGTCAGCTTGCTCGCGCAATTGCCGCTGGCGCTGAACAACAGGGCATTGAACAGCAAGGTGGATTTGAAATTCTCTCTCATCGTATTCAAGGCAGTGAGATTATTGAGGGGCGTTTTGTGCACCCTAACCTAATGGATGAACTTGCTGAGTGTGATGCGATTATCTTTGGCTCTCCAACCTACATGGGCAGTGTGGCTGCGCAGTTTAAAGCATTTGCCGATGCAAGCAGTGAATCTTGGTGTTACCAAAAATGGGCAGGGAAAATCGCAGCCGGCTTTACCAGTGGTGGGGCTATGAATGGTGACCAATCTTGCACATTGCAATACCTACAAACGCTCGCTAACCAACACGGCATGATGTGGGTCGGCTTGGACAAGATCAGCAATTCTGGTGAGCAAAACCTTAATCGCTACGGTGTGCAAGGTGGCATTGTTGCTCAAGGTGGTGAAGATGGTCAGTTACCTCCTTCTGATCTCGCGACAGCCGAATATCTTGGCAAACGAGTCGCAATGCTAGTCAACAAGCTCTCCACCCGCTAAGAGAAAAGAAGCCCCGCAAGACACCTCTTCGGGGCTAGATTTTAGCACTGGTTGGTTAGGTGCTATTTCTTGATATAGAGGTCTTTCGAGTAAATACGACCTTCTACGTTGTTTTTGGCAAAACCACCCACCGTAGGGCGAACCAAACGCGCTTGCATGTAATAGTAAATCGGCGCGATTGGCATATCCGTAGCTAATAGTTGCTCTGCTTGGTCATAGAAACCTTGGCGCGCTGTTTCATCGGTGGCAGCCAATGCACTGTTCATTGTGCTGTCATAAGCTTCACTGCTGTAGCGAGCAAAGTTACCTGATGAGCCTGAGCGCAACAGACTCAAGAAAGTGGACGCTTCGTTGTAGTCTCCGCACCACGAGGCACGCATGACATCAAAATCCCCTTGCTTACGTGCGACCAGGTAAGATTTCCACTCTTGGTTTTCTAGCTCAACCTTGGCTCCCAAATTGTTCTTCAACATAGAAGCAATTGCCACTGCAATGGCTTTGTTGGACTCGCTGGTGTTGTACAGCAATTTGAAATCCAAAGGCTTATCGTCTCCGTACCCTGCTTCTTTCAACAGTTCACGCGCCTTTGCATCACGCTGTTTCTGTGTCCATGCGCTATATTCTGGCTGAGTTGCGTCAAAGCCCGCCGTGTATTGATGAGCAAATGTGTATGCAGGCAAGTTACCCACTTGAGTCACACCATCGGTGATCACATCACGCATGATGGAGTAAGACACAGCTTTACGAACTCGCTCATCATCAAACGGGGGACGAGTGGTATTAAACGCATAATAGTAAGTACAAAGCAGAGGCACCGCGGTATAAGCTTGTGCGTATTCTTTCTTCAGCTTTTGCGCCATGTGTGTAGGAACATCTGAAGTAATATCAACCTCGCCCACGGCATAGCGATTGATCGAGGCATTTTGGTTTTCAAACGGAATATAGGTCACCTGAGTGAGGTGAGCGTCTGCGCTATCCCAGTAGTTTGGGTTCTTCTTCAGTTCAATACGCTCATTCACCACCCACTTGTCTAGCACGAATGCACCATTGCCAACAAACTGCTTAGGATCACTCCACGGTTTATTGCTGCTCTCAACCGTTGCTTTGTGCACTGGCATCATGGAGGTATGCCCGGTCATTGCGACAAAATAAGGCACCTTGCTATCCAGCTCGAAACGTAGCGTATGTTTATCGACAGCAGTCATACCGAGATCATCCAGCGGCTTCTTACCTTCCGCAACATCAGCAATGTTTTTGATCTTGGTGAGTTTGAGATACCAAACATTCGGTGATGCCGTTTTAGGATCCACAGCTCGGCGCAGCGAATAAACAAAGTCATCCGCTGTCACAGGATCGCCATTCGACCATTTCGCATCTTTACGCAGATGGAACACAAAAGTTTGGTTATCTTCCGTTTGCCAAGATTCTGCAACGCCGGGAACGATGTTGCCATCACGATCTTGGATGACTAAGCCTTCGAACAAATCGCGAATGATGTGCATCTCGGGTAAGCCTTCAGCCTTTGCCGGATCTAGTGTCGCTGCTTCGGCATCGTTTGCACGCACTAAATGTTGTTCAGATGCCAATTGCACGCCATCAGGTAGAGAGTCTGCGAACGCAGCTGCGGACAAAAATGGGGTCAATAAAGAGGAAATCACTAACGCTGTAGAGTGCTTTTTAAAATCCATATCGTTCTTCGTTCTCCTAACACGTCTTTTGAAGCAAGTACCACAATTGATAATACAAGCATTGACGAACTTTAAGTGTTCGGTTTATACCCAAGTAATCTCAAAGTGCTAGTTTCAGCAACCATAACTTGAGTTATATCCAAATACTAATCGAACAATCAGGAGATTACGGTGAGTCTAATTCCAAGAACGGAAAGAGCGGCTTTTTTAATTTCGCCGATATCATATGGAAAATCGGTGTTGGGCGCGCCATTGCTGTACTTCCCTGCGCAAGTAGAAAGTAACTCCCGAGGTTTGATTTTAGCAGGCACACACGGTGATGAGACAGCGTCTATCGCAGGGCTATCTTGCGCGCTGAGAAGTTTGCCCGCTGAAGATTTAAAGCATGACGTTATTTTATCGATGAACCCAGACGCCAACCAGTTGGGTACACGAGCAAATGCCAATCAAGTCGACTTAAACCGTGCTTTCCCCACACAAAATTGGACAGAACACGGCACCGTCTATCGTTGGAGTTCACACACACCCGTGAGGGATGTCAAAGTCAAAACAGGCAGCAAAAAAACGCTTGAACCCGAAGTCGACGCATTAATTAACCTGATTGAGAAACGCAATCCAAAGTTCGTGGTCTCTTTTCATGAACCCCTTGCGTTTGTTGATGATCCAGCCCATTCAGTGCTGGCGAAGTGGCTTGGAGAGCTGTTCAAGCTACCACTCGTCGATGACGTAGATTACGAAACTCCGGGATCATTCGGAACTTGGTGTAACGAGCGCGCATTGCCATGCATTACGGTTGAACTACCCGCGATCTCTGCTGATCTGACAATTGAACAGCACCTAGACGCATTTATCGCTCTACTGCAGCACCAACCAGACTTTTAATTTCTCATCAAGACGTCAGTTTGCTGTTGCATACGAATAATAGAGGGGGAACTGGGGACACAAAATGCATGTCCCCTATAAGAATTAGAACTTGTAGCCAACTAGCAGGTTAGAAGTTGTTGCATCGATACCAGCAAAATCTACAACTGAGATTTGAGCATCCAACGTAATTCCATTTTGGAACACGTAACCGCCTTGCACAGCGAAACCAGTCGAAGAGTCTGAGTCACTAACTGATGTGTATGCGTTGTACACTGTCGCTTCCGTATCAGTAGCAGCTAGACCACCCAAAATACGCCAACCGCTCATGCTCTCATAACCAACCATAAGGTTTGCTTGCGAAGCCTCTACATGCGCACCTAGATAGCCGATTGATGCACTGTCTTCAACGATGGTTGGAACATAAGAACCAGCGATCACAAGACCATTGTTAAAAGTGTACGAAACACCGAAAGATACACCGCTTTCCGTCGCCGCTGTAACATTATCAAGGGAAGTCATTGCGTAGCCAATATTTACACCAAAACCAGAGCGGTCGTATGAGGAGCCTTCAATTGTTTCTGCAGAAACAAAAGTTGAAGTAAAAATAGTAGCTAACGAAAGAGCAACAATTGAACGTGTCATATAATAAAAACCCAAATATGCGTGCGATGCACTGAAACGATATTCACAAAACGTGATATTTAAGGGGTGCGAATTATAGGCAACAAGTTGCTCCCTTCAACTAAACTCACTTATTGTTACCACAACATGTTGTTATTGAACAAAAAACCACCGAATCATCTATTGTTTTTAAAAAAATCAATAAATGCTCGTGTTCGTTTCGGTAGATGTTCACGTTTAGGGTAAAGCAGGTAGAGTGGAAGTATCGCTTTAGTGCGCCAATCGGGGAGTAAAGTGACAAGTTGCGCTCGCTCTTGGGGACTCAGTTTTTCTAGTGCAAACTCATCCAACATCGCGACACCGCAACCAGCTACTGTCGCATCAAGCATCGATTGGACAAGATTAAAGCACAACACGCTGGATAACGTGACCTTAATGTCTTGTTGAGTTTGCTGATGATGAAAGTGCCATGTATCCAGATTCAATTCAGCATTGCGATAGGTAATGTGCTCTAAAAGATGCAAATCTTCTGGTGTGTTTGGTGATGGTTTTGTCGCTAGATACGCTTTGCTCGCGAATGGTTTACAGTGTAAAGAACGCAGATGGTGTCCGACATACCCTTCAGGGGGTGAGTCGGTAAAAAAGAACGCAAGATCAAACCCAGACTCAATCAAATCGAGCGGTGTCTCAGTGAAAATCACCTCAAACGTAACGTCGGGGAACTGCTGACGAAATGCAATTAATGAAGGGTTGAGTAACTCCGCACCAAATGAGGCAGAAGCAGCAATACGTAAATGCCCAGCAACCTTATCGGTCTCCATCACTTGTTCATTAATCTGTTCCACATTTTCCATTAAGCCTTTCACTTGGTGGTAGAAACGCTGTCCATCATAAGTAAGGTTAAATTGTCGCGTGGTGCGTTGGATAAGCTGAACAGAAAGTATCGCCTCCAACTGCCTAAGTTGACGACTCACATGGGCATTGGAGCAGCGCAGCTTTTTAGCCGCACCAGCAATACTTTTCTCTTCGCACAGTGCAATGTAAATCGGTACGTAACTGAGCCAGTTTATTTCCATATAGTAATTATGAATCTCTAAAATCAACCTACTGGAAATAATAGAAAGGCTCTACACTGCGCACAACTTAAATTTTTGCATGGAGAATACAGATGAACGCTTTCGATACTTGGCTGAAAGGGCAAATCATTAAAGATCATGTCACCAACCCAAACATTGAAGTGGGTGAATACAGCTACTACTCCGGCTTTTACCATGGCAAAACTTTCGAAGATCAGGCTGTTCGTTATTTGATGGGCGACAGTGTGACACAACATGAATGGCAAAACGGCGCATATGGCGAAGTCGATAAACTGATCATTGGGAAATTTTGTTCGATTGCCTCTGGTGCGACTTTTATGATGGCGGGTAATCAGGGACATCGTATTGATTGGATTTCCACGTTTCCCTTTTCCCCAGAAGAGTTTGGCAATGGGGTAAAAAGCGGCTTTGAGCTTGCCGGCGATACCATTATTGGCAACGATGTCTGGATTGGTAGTGAAGCCATGATAATGCCGGGCGTGACAATCGGTGATGGTGCAGTGATTGGTGCGCGTTCAGTGATCACTAAAAATGTCGAACCGTATTCCATTGTGGTTGGTAATAATCATGTGGTTCGCCTGCGCTTTGATGAAGAGGCGGTATCGATGCTACTAGAAATTCAGTGGTGGGATTGGTCAATTGAGCACATCAAACAAACGATGAAAATCATGTGCAGTGGTGACGTCTTCGCATTAGGTGACTACTACCGTGAACACATCGCTTAACGACTTAGCATTGGGTCTGATTTGTTAAGGCAAAATGAAGCGAAAGCCCAGATAAATGGGCTTTCGTTCCTAAGGTTAAACAGCAGCCAGGTCTTCTTCTTCCAAGGTTGCTGAGACTTTAATCTCGTATTGATTAAAGCTAAATACACAGCCGCCATGGGTACGTTTGGTGGTGACTTGCTCATCACCAAATTGAACCGTCACCCGCGTAAAGACTCGGTCAGTTGCTTCAACAATATTCTCTGCTAATGCGACTTCGAAATCTTGTTCAGTTTGCTCAAGCTTCTGCCTTACGTCTTCCAAACGAGTGTTATTTTGCGCCTTCAATACTTCTATCTGCGCTTGCTCTTCATCCGTGCGCTCTGCTTTAGGGCGTTTCTTAAACTCAAGTTCCTTTCGGATAACGTCCATGGTGCCTTCTTGCGCGGATTTATACTCGTCTTTTAGATTTGCAATACGTTCCTTAAAGACAGAATAATCTGCAAAGGCTTCAACCTTGGTCGCCGTATCTCCCTCTACACCCAATTGCGAACAGGAAACCTTACTGCCCACTTTTGCATCACCGCCACTTAAAGTGCCGTTCTTGCCACTGGCATCAAGCACGATTAAATTGCGCCCACAAACAATGTCATTGTTCATGCTATGGACAGCAAGTTCTATGTCTTCACCAGATTGCAATTCACAATATTGGGCATAACTGGCACGAATCGATGTTTTGGTGCGCACATGGCAGCTTTTTGGCTGACCATCGCTCACTGTATGACCAATGATGCCCTTAGCAACTTGAATATCCCCTTCAGCTTGTACATCGGCAGATTCAATAAAACCACCCACTGTAATTGAGCCCGTCGCTTTCACTATCATGCCCGATTCGATGTTCCCGCCAATGATGACGTTACCTTTAAATTTCACGTGACCGGTGTTTACTCCGACACTATTGAGGCAAAGTGCATTGTCGACTTCGATGGTTTTTTCTTTGATCAGTGGTGTACCTGAAACAGATGCAAGCAGAAGGTTTGGATCGGACTTGCTGATTTCAGTGCCTTTACCGGGTTTAATTGGACTGTCTTTGCCCGCTTGTGGCGGAATAACGCGCCCTTGAACGGTGAAGCCCGGGATGCCTCTGGTCGCCGGAGTGCGGCGCATCACTTCATCCCCAATATCGACAGCGATGGTTTCACCTAAATTGCGTAGATCGATTTTGTCACTAGAGGATTGACCTTCTTTCGGCTTAAGGATGCGCTTGGTGATGTCTTTAACAAGTGGCGTGAAGATAGCGTCTTTGCCTTTAACAGGTTGCTTGCCAACCGCAACAGCTTGGGTGAAGGTTTCTCCGGGTTTTAGCTGTGTACTGACAACCAACACTTTTTTCAACGCAAGTTTATTGATGCCTTTGGAAACACGAGCATGCGCGAGTGCTTGAACAATTTCAGGACCTCTTAGTCCTCGTCCGCCATAAGCGCCCGTCACATTCATGCTGGCAAGCATGTCATTGTTGGAGAGTTCAACTTCCACCTGAGCGTTTTTGATCTGTGCAATCACGATCCCTTCATAGGCTTCTGATTTACGTTCACGCGCGCAATTAATGAATCGCACCACCTCAGTTTCATCGACAAACGCTTTGTCAGCTTCCATCATCTGAAGCTGCTCAGGCAATTCCTTTTGATTTAGCTCACCTCCGAGATCCACATCTCCCGGTAAGCGGGCAAAAACCTTTGTTTTATCTTCTGACCACTCCAGGCATATCTTCCACATAACCAATCCATCTGCTACCCATCACCACCTTCAGTCTAACCAAAATCATTTTCTGAACAAACCTCTCAATTCTAAGAATCAGGCTCACATCACTAAAGCATTAACAGGCTCAAAACTCAGGTATATAAAGCATTGAGCATAAAACTCATTTCAACAAAGCCATCTTAGACAAAATGCAATTTGGTTTAGAAAAGGTCGTAAAATTGATTTACCTCCAGCCGTTTTCAAGCAAAGAAAATAACGAAAAGAGTTTTATCAATACCGAATCAACTTCGACAATAGAATGTTTCTTATATAGCTCAGAAAATCTTGTATACGGTCGTTTTCTTCTACCTGTCGCGCTGGCAACACCCTGGTTTATTCACATCTTTTTTTACTTTTAAAGTCATTGATTTAGTGACGATAGTCTTATCATTAATAATTTTTATAAATTTTTCCTCTGGAACCTATTTATTTTTCTGTTATATTCCGCCAACTGTCGTAATGATAATTATTATCATTACTGTTGGTTAGGGAAGGAGTATCAAATCATGGCGGCTATCAGTTCAGCAAGCGCAGCTCGTATCGGTAACATGTACCAAGAGCACCACAGTTGGTTATCTGTGTTTATTAAACGTCGTTTGGGGTGTCCTGAAGCAACTGCCGATTTAGTTCAAGACACTTATTTAAGACTCCTTACCCGAGGCAGATTACCTGAAACGAAAGATTCGAGAAGATACCTTACTCATATCGCAAAAGGTTTGGTCATTGATCTTTACCGACGTCGTCGAATCGAAGCCGCTTACTTAGAACTCATCGAACAAGAACCTGTAGAAGTCGCTGGCTCTCCTGAAGACCAAGCTGTCGTTGTGCAAGCTCTGGTCGAAATTGATGCCCTTCTGCATCGTTTACCTCTTAAAGCTCGCCAAGCACTTTTGATGCGCCAATTGGAAGGCAAGAGCTATAAAGAAATCGCACTCGCACTCGACGTGTCAGTGTCTTCTGTCGAGAAATACGTAGCGAAAGCACTGCAGGGCTGCATGATGACCATGCTGAGTGAGAACGAATAACATGGAGCAAGTTTCTCGTGAATCCATCGAGCAAGCCTCTCTGTGGATGGCGCGCTTGTGGGCCGATGACGTAACACAACAAGACAGAGATGCCTTTGATAGCTGGAGAAGCGCCCACCCTGATAACGCTTATGCGTGGCAGCAGTTAGAAGAGCTGCAAAGAAAGTTTACTGGTATTCCAAACTCCCCGATCAGCCGCCAAGTGCTTGCTCCAAAACAGCGTGGTTTGAACCGCCGACAAGTCTTGATGCTTGGTGGCCTTTCTCTTGGCACGTTAAGTTTGATGATGTCTACTCATACCTCTCTTCCCAATGGTGCGGAGTACACTACAGCGACGGGTGAGGTGAAAGACATATTGCTTTCTGATGGCACTCAAATGGCAATGAACACCGCCACCCACGTATTTGTCGACTTTAACCAGCAAGAACGACGTTTACACCTGCTTGAAGGTGAGATTATGGTCACCAGTTCTCACCATCTCACCCCTTTCCATGTCACTACTCCGCAAGGTCGAGTCGTACCAATAGGCACCCGTTTCACCGTACAAAAACGAGACGACGATACGCTAGTTTCCGTTTATGAGGGCGAAGTAGCACTCTACCCTTTACTTGGTATGGGAGCACAGCACTTGCTTGCTGGTGAAAACGCCCACTTCACGCAACGTGAAACCTCGAACATACAAAAGAATCTCAGTGACGACGCCCTATGGTTAGAACAAAAAATCATGGCACAAGGGATGCCACTCACAGAGTTTATTACGGAGCTAAGTCGATACCGTCGCGGTATTCTCTCAGTCGATCCACAGTTGTCCTCTTTGAAGCTCACCGGGGTATTCTCGACAAAAAACGTCGACAAAACGCTTTTTAACATCAGCCAAATATTACCAATCGAAATCCGCTATCGGACACCAATGTGGGTCAGTGTGAAAGCAAAACCATAAAAAAAATTACGGATTTAGACATCTCATTCGGTGTAAAGAGCAGTTAGTAGACCGATTAAGGAAAGCAAGGTGCCGCTCCCTCAACGACGCCAGATATTGGCGATAATGATTCAAGCCAATCTAGGATTAGCCTCTCTCATCACTCCTTTTGCCGCATGGGCAGAACAGTCAGTACAGTACGATATTCCACCAGGTAATCTTGACCATGTATTAAACCAGTTTGCGGTAGAGTCTGGTGTTGAGTTTTATCTCAATGCTTCACTTTCAGAAAACCTGCAAAGTCCTGGGTTAACAGGTAACTATGACCCCGAACAAGCATTGACATTGCTGCTGGCAAACACGGGATTGAATGCCGAGAAGCAGGCTGATGGTGTTTATCAACTTTCTCCTTCCTCTGAAATGACACTCGACGCAATTCAGGTAAGAACGAGTTTTGAAGATGCTTATTATCGCGATAGTGATGGTGAGATGGCGATCTATGACGCCGATGTTGCCAGTGCCTACATGGGCAAAGAAGAAATAGAACGCTTCAAAGGCGCAAGCGCTGCCGATCTGTTTACCGGAATGGCAAATACCTTTAGTGGTGAGGCTCGTAATGGCGGTGGAAGCATTGATCCCAATGTTCGTGGTGTACAAGGTTTTGGACGAGTCCCTGTCGTCATAGATGGCACAGAACAAGGCATTTCCGTTTATAACGGTTACCGAGGCGCTTCAAACCGAAACTACATTGATCCAAACTTGATTGGTGGTCTGAAAGTTTACAAAGGCGCACAGATCAGTTCGGACGTGAATACCTCTGTAGGGGGCGCAGTACAAGTCACGACATTGGAGCCACAAGATATTGTGCCTGAGGGTGATAATTTCGGTATGGAGTTCGTGGCGGAAAGCAGCAGCAACTCAGTAAAGCCTAATAAAGCTCGCTTGCATACAGGTAAACGATGGCAAGATGTCCCAGTATACAATGAGTTAGGCGGCGTACCATTATATGACGACCCAGAAGTACGCTTTCAAACTAGAGATGATAAAGATGACAATCCGCTAAACGGTGAGGATACAGCTTATCGACTAGCTATTGCGGGCGTAAAACCAAAAATTGAATGGCTTGGCGCGTATGCATATCGTAATCGTGGTAACTACTACTCAGGCACAAATAAAACGGGGTTCTACTCCAAATCAAGAGATGGTAGCGGTAGCGAGATCGTTGCGGGCAGAAACCCATATTTGAACCCGGAACACATTGCATTGAGCCATATCCCTGGGCACGAAGTACCAAATACATCCTCTGAGATGGAGTCGTTCCTATTAAAAACAACCATTAATTTTAGCGATTACTATAAGTTACAGCTGAACGCGCGCTACACAGAGAGTACTCACGGGGAAATCCTCGCGAGTCGTTCAGATTATCGAAACAGTGACGGTCTGCCTCAATGGCCGCTAGCGAATGCCAAGATGCAAGCTTACAGCATCAAGTTTCGAGCAAACCCAGAAAGCCGCTACATTGACCTCAGTACTAACCTATGGACAACGTTAACGGATTCCAAAAGCAATACTGGCTATGGCTTTCCCAATTTTGTGAACTTTCGTAGCGAGACACCAGATATCATCATCAACACCTCGACCGTCAATCGTGATGAAAACCGTTTTGGCTTTGATTTTAAGAACAAAATGCTATTGCTCGATAACTTGGATGTCACGGTTTCCGGCAGCTACATGAAGCATGAATTGACCCCAAAAGAAGGTTTGGAATACCTCATTGATTTCTACGGTGGTCCTGTGCGCTCGGGAGAAAGAGAAGAATATAACGGAGCCGCGGTCATCGAATGGCGTCCACTAGATGCCTTTATTATCAACGCAGGCGTGCGCTATATCAGTTATGAAGCCACCGACTTTTACATCGAGAATCGCATCAAAACGGGCAATAGCAACGATGTTGGTCTTAAAGAATACAAGAAAGATGGTTATCGTCTCGCATTTCAAACCATTGAAACTTACGCCCCAGAAGAAATCGCACAAAACGTCGCGAATGCTGAGCATGAAGTTCGTGCAACGTTCACAAAAAAGAACATAAACCGAGAAATCAATCGCCTGCAACATTTGATCACCACCGATCCCACCCAAGCTGATACTTACCGTGAAGAGTTAAAACTGCGTCAAAATGAGATCAATAACTTTGATTCACTGTTAACTGCAAAGGTAGAAGAGAAAACAACGGAAGCCAAAAACAAAACCAGTTTCGTTGAGGATCACCTAGTTGAATGGCGAACCAACAGTAAAAACGAACTGGATCTTGCTAACAACCCTTGTTTGATTGCCCAAAAGAAAGACAACTTTGTTGAAGGCAGCTGTAAAACCAAAGGACAAATTGATGGCAAGGACAACCGTAACCTCAGCTACAAGAACAGCGGCAGTGGTTGGATGCCATCTCTTACCACTACATGGCTAATCAACGAAAACAGCCGTGCGTATGCTCGATATGCAGAAACACTGCGATTTCCAAGCTTATTTGAGAGTACCAGTGGATTTTCTGGTAACCCATCAGCATCAGTACCCCTTGAACCAGAGCGAGCGAAACTCTTCGAGGTCGCGTACATTCACTACTTTGAGAACGCAAGCGCAAAGCTCACTTACTTTGATCAAACGATTGATGATGTAATGGATCGCGATCGATCCAGTTTTTCATTTGCCAATCTGGATAGCCAACGCACCAGTGGTATTGAAATCAACGGTATGTTCGATAACCAACTGTACTTTGCCGATGCGTCATTGGCTTATAACTTCCGCAATGAGGTGTGTGACAAAAACTCTGCAGCTCAAGGCTTCGTCCCAGCTCTTGTCGATAAAACCACACCATCAACAGAAACGTGTGTTCGCGGTGGCTTCACAGCAGCAAGCTATCTGGCAGCACAAGCAGCACCAGAGTATTCGGGTAGCTTATTAGTCGGAGCAAGGTTCTTTAATCAAGCATTAGAAAGCGGGTTACGTACCAACTATGTTTCTGGCAGTCACGAAGATGAACAAATTAAACGAACCGATGTAACAACATTTGATGCTTACATTAAATATGCGTTTAACGAACACCTATCTGCAGAGCTTATCGGAAGCAACATCACCGATGTTTATTATCTTGAAGCTGGATCGGTATCTGGGATGCCTGCACCAGGAAGAACGATAGGACTCAAGTTAAACGGACGCTTCTAAACCTTATGAACGCCCCTTAAAAACAAAACGCCTCACCCGAGGCGTTTTGTTTTTTCATTTTATTTTTACGGATTTCCAATTGCTATTCGGTGTAGTGGATGAAACTTCATAAAGCCCAATATAGGTTTGGTGTCCCAAACACCACCAAGCCTATAGAACCGTATATTTAGGATGATTTAATGAAACCCAACATGAAATGGACGCTTCTTGCTATCACCATTCCTTCGCTTATCGCTTGTGGTGGTTCAGACTCAAACACTGCAGATTCACATAAAGCGCCTGTATCCGTTGTATCTGGTTACGAAACAGCAAAAGTCGGAAACAGAATTCGTGTAGATGGACTGGGTAGCTACGGTGTAGATGCCAGTATCGCAACGTACACTTGGTCTATCAGCAAAAAACCACAAGGCAGTAACGTCAAGTTAAATAACGTTAATGCAGTCTCTCCATACTTCACACCAGACGTGGCAGGAGACTACACCGTTCAGTTGGTAACCAACGATGGCAAAAAAGACAGTAGCGCACAATCGCTGACTATCACCGCAACAGAAGTAAATACCAACGTGGCGCCCGTTATTTATGCATCGGAAACCTACACGGCAGCGCTTGATCAAACCCTGAAATTAGACGCGAAAGCTTACGACGCTGATAATGATATGCTCAGCTACCAATGGGCTCTCAACTCAGCACCAAAAAACACCACGATGTCGTTGAGCAACGCAAGCACAAAACAAGCAACGCTAAAAGCAAACGTTGCAGGTGAATACAAACTAACTCTAACCGTCTCAGACGGTAAAGAAGAGACAACTAAAGAGATCACCATCAACTACTCTGCCGATAACGTAGCACCGGTTGCCATGGCAGGACGAGATACCACATTCGAATTGGGTGGAACCGCAACCTTAGACGCTAGCGCAAGCATTGATGGCAATGATTCAGGTATCACGTACCAGTGGGAATTTGTGTCCAAGCCTTCGGCAAGTACTGCAGAATTGTCGGATGCTACGTCAGCAAAACCAACATTCACCCCCGATGTCGAGGGTGATTATGCGCTTGCTCTAACCGTAAGTGATGGTGCTCTAAGCAGTGAAAAAGATTTTGTTCGAGTAACGGCATCGAAAGCAGGAACAAGCGACCTCGTATTGCACTTCAACGGTGAGAAAAAACAATGGCCGTTCGCAGAGGAGGTTACTCTGAATGAAGAAATTAAAGGTGAAGTGCCCAAATACGTACTCCTAGGGTCATTAACTCTTGAAGCCGTTGGACACGATTATGAGGTTCAGCAGATCTTTGCAATGGACGCAGTCAGCCTCACTCACGACGTTAAATTAAGCGGCATTGAAGATGGTAGCGTGCTACCTGTCGGCGATGAAATAGTTGTTAAGCTTTGGTCGGCGCCAACGCAAGGAAATACTGTTACATTGTCTTACGGTTTTATGATCAAAGATCAAACAGACTTTTATGCAGGTCTTGGCTACCACTTCCAAACAAACTGATCGTCCTGCACAACAATGACACATAAAAAAGCGCGGTCTCTCCGCGCTTTTTTACGGATATTCAAATCTCATTCGGTGTATCAGATAAAGCCTTTCTTTTACCGCGCCGCGTTATGGACCGCGCTTCTAATCAATTAGGATGAACTAAGATGAGTCTAAGCTCGAAATATACTCTCACACCATTGCTATTATTACTTCTTAATGGTTGTAATGGTGGCGGTGGGAATGATGCCTCTGAACCCCAAACGCCTAACAATCACCCCCCTATTGCGATAGCTGGGATCAATCAACATGTAAAGCTGAGTGAAAAAGTGGTGCATCTCGATGGCACGGGTAGCGTCGACTACGATCAAGACTCAATAGCCTTCTCTTGGAAAATGGTATCGAAACCCTTCAAGAGTAAGGCGGAGCTCATTAATCCAGAATCCAGAACTCCGCGCTTTGAACCAGACTTATTGGGCACTTACCTTGTAGAATTGGTGGTTAACGATGGCAAAACAGACAGCCGCCCTAACCAAGTAAAGATAGAAGTCATCAGGGAAGACGAAAATACACCACCAACGATTAAATTTACCAAAGATAAGTACACCGGTAACCTAACTCAGCAAATTAACCTAAACACAAGACCTCAAGATATTGATGGCGATAAATTGTCGTTTACATGGGAAGTGTTGTCCCACCCACAAGGCAGCAATTACTCTATAGCGAAATCGACTGTATATGATTTCAACTCAATCAAGGCTGATACGGAGGGAAATTATGTGGTTAAAGTGACTGCATTCGATGGCTTTTCTGAAGCTTCCGCTACGACCACCGCTTCCTTTTTTTATAAAAATGTCCCTCCACATGCGGAGGTAGATGGTTCAATGTTTTGGGTTCTTGATAACATGAGTGTCCCATTGAATGGCACACCCAGTGGTGATGCCAACGGCGATGTACTCACTTATGAATGGCACTTCACTAAAAAACCAAACGGCTCATCCGCCGTCATCGATGATCCTTATGCTGTGCTAACTTCATTTTCGCCAGATATCTCCGGGGATTACGTCGTCAGTTTAACCGTAAATGATGGCGAGTTTTCAGACAGCCATTCTGTGGGAGTTAGAGTAAGAGCGATTTCTGAATCCCAACCGCACACCAAACTCACACGCGGCTCAGATCCCACTCCTTTGCGACTGCCTCACAAGCAAAATGACGTCATCGATAAAACATCCGATACGGGTCCTATTCCTAACTATTACACTCTCGATAGCTATACTTTTGAAGCAGTAGGAAAGCCAGTCACCATTACTCTCGGAAAGTATACGCTTAGTAGTAGCAACGACGATGTAACACCAAGGATATTAGTTGGTTCTCAAAGCTACTTTAGTAAAGACCTTCAAGATAACGATGTCATTATTGTTATCCCCGCTGGTGACAGCTTAACCTTCCAACTACAAAGTCCACCGACCAACGGCAAAGTGGCAAAAGCCTCAATGGGCTTCAGCTGGAGTCTTAACGGTCCTAATGACTTTAGTATGGTTGAAAGAATTTCCACAACGATTGAATTTACCAGCCGTTAAAACACAAGCAGCTATCAAAAACGCCCACAGTTGTGGGCGTTTTGTTTTTTATTCGCTAACAATTTAAAAAATCACAAACTTATTTACGGGTTTTGTCTCCTATTTCGGTGTACTAAATGAGACCGCGTTAGTCATCTGTCGCGCGCACCGGATGCACTGGCATGGTCTCTTTCTTTAACTATTTCAATCAACAAAAGGAAGAGACAATGAAACCACTTCAACTTTCATGGATTGCAGCAGCAATGATTGGTCTAAGCCCACTTGTTCATGCAGGATTTGATGGCGCGATCAGTGATGATTCGCTTCGTCAAGTAGGAGAATCAGAAGTTTGGGTCCCATTTATTCACTCTAAAGGCAATGCAGGCATCGGTAAAACAGGTGGCAAACGAGTGGACTTTGAAGGTCTAGCTGGTGGTATTTTTGATGACGAGCGAAATGGTGTTCACACATCAGGCAGCAAACATTTTCAAGACAATTTTTACAGTTTTGTCCAAGTAGCGAATCAAGATGTGTGGTTTGGAGAATGGTACGAAGGTAAGAAAGATTCTGAGTTTAACAACCGTACCGTTTACTACGTCGGTAATGATGCAGGAACGACTGTACCAACCAGCGGCAAGGCGACCTACAACATTACTGGTAT
This sequence comes from Vibrio sp. MMH1-50, assembly GCF_022347645.1. NCBI lineage: Bacteria > Pseudomonadati > Pseudomonadota > Gammaproteobacteria > Vibrionales > Vibrionaceae > Vibrio > Vibrio sp. MMH1-50. The sequence goes on along the minus strand of NZ_JAKRGG010000008.1, from coordinate 168,150 downwards.
TAACAAGTTCTCTGGCGCAAACAAACTTTCAGGTACGTTTAACGCTGATTTCGGAGCCAAAACGCTAGACGGTTCAATCAACAATAGCAACCTAACTGTAAGTGTAGACGCAACGATTAATGCAGCAACCGCAGCATTTAATGGTACTGCTCAAGCTGTACAGAATGGCACAACCACGAATGGCGCTTCTCAAGGTCACTTCTTTGGTGCGAATGCAGCTGGCTTGGCTGGTATCGCCACCTTTACCAACAATAGCGATCTAGACACTGCTTTTGGCGGCGAGAAAAAATAACTCTCGATTCAATGAGTGATAACCAAGAAGCAGCCCGTGCTGCTTCTTTTTATATGGAATATTTATGGCGGTTAGAACCTCTTACACCATCGCTCTGACATCCCTGTTAGTGCCGTTGTTTTCTTTTCCCGTTGTAGCCAATGACCAAGATACGAATCTTCGCATTCAGCAAAGAGATGCGCTATCAGCACAAGAAAAAGAAAAGCGTCTCCTGCAAGAAGAAAAAGAACTCGAATTACTGAGGTCGAAGCAAGCTCAGGAACAAAGCTCGTCAGATCAAAGCAACGACAACTTAGGGCAAGCGCTTTACCTAGCAGTTAAAGGAAAGCAATGGTCACAAGTAGAAGTACTATTGAACCAGTATCAATCTTCACCCTATGCAGATCCTTTACTTATCCATTATGCCCAAGGCGGTCTATCACGCTATTTAGGTCGTTTAAGTGATGCAGAGGCAGAATACCGATCGCTTTTATCGTTAAATCCGAATTTTCTTCCCGCTCAGTTAGAGCTTGCTCGCGTTTTGTTTGAGCGTAAGAAAAACCAAGACGCACACACCCTTTTCTCACAAATCAAATCTACTCTCCCTACTGATAACCCAAGGGCTGATGGTGTCAGACGTACTCTCAATGCCTTTATATCAGCACTAGAGCACAGAGATGCATGGCAAGGTGCGATCAGTTTTGGTCCAACTTTCAATGACAATCTCAATAGCAGCTCAGAAACCTATACTTGCTTAGTCCGTCATGAGACAGGAAAGTGTTTATTTGATCGAGTAACACCGGAAAAACAGAGAGCAGCAGGGTTAACTTTTAACGCAAGTGCGAATAAGCGCATTAGCTTCAAAGGTCATCATGGTATGAGTTTGCAAGCGCTGACGTATGGTTCTCGTTACAACAATCACAGTGAATACAACGAGCAAACAGCGAATGTTAGCTTTGGTTACAGCTTTCAAGACCAGCGTCATAGTATCTTGGTTGCGCCGTTGATCGAGTACAGCACATACGCGGATAAGAGTTTGTATTGGTCAACAGGTCTAAAGTTGAATGGATTCCATAGCTTAGACTCGAAAAGCGCATTGAGATGGGAACTAAAAGGCGAATACCAAGATTACCGTCCAACAAAGCTCGACTATCAATCAGATTGGCAATGGAATGCCAGCATCAACTATTGGCACCAGTTGCCACAACAATGGCTCGCATTCGGTGGCATAGACTGGACGCATAAACAAAATGATCAAGATGTACATGCTTACCAGCTCTATGGTGGTCGAATCGGAGTCGTGAAAAGCGTCGAAGGTTGGCTTGACGCTAACCTGTTTGCATCACTGCGAGAAAGGCAATACGAGGGATATAACGCCCTACTCGATGCAAAGAGAAGAGACACAGAGCAAAACTATACTGTCACATTTTCCTCTCCAAAGTTGGTTTTTTGGACGTTGACACCCATTCTAGAGTGGACTCATAAACGGGTAAACAGCAACGTTGATTGGCTGTACACCTATCAGCAAAATGAGGTGAGCGTAAAATTTGAAAAGCGTTTTTGACTCTAAAATCACGGCAAACATGCTTTACAGTGTAAATTGACCCAAATATTTAAATTTATTTTACGGATTTCGTTACTTCATTCGGTGTAGTGGATAGAGCAGGCGCGAAAAGGTTATTTGCGCCATCAGTCATTTTCACAACGAGCAATGGATAATGAATAAGCGTTTTTTTCTCCTAGTGTCGGCATCTTTTAGTCTGGCACTTCTTCCCCTTTCTTCTTCTGCAACTGAGTCAACTGGTACTTCTATAAATAACTCAGTCACCGAAACACAAATAGCACCACCTTCTAACCCGCTCATCACCCACGATTTATCCCCAATGGGTATGTACCACGCTGCTGATTGGGTGGTAAAGGGAGTGATGCTCTCACTGCTTGCCGCATCCATTTTGACTTGGGCAGTTTTTCTTTTTAAACAAGTACAACTGATGAAAGCAACACGACGCACACAAAAACTACTTACTGAGCTTGTTGATGCAGAGTCATTGGAAAATGCCAAACAGACCACTCAGCCTTTTAAAGGCGTAGAATCCTCACTAATTTCAGCAACGCAGCATGAATTGCAACTCTCTTCTCTAGGCTCTGCTTCAGAAAATGGCATTAAAGAACGCGTACAACTGCGCTTAGAAAGAGTGCAAGCTGAATTAGGGAGAAGCATGACTTCACTGACCGGCATCCTCGCAACCATCGGCTCCGTCGGTCCTTTCGTTGGATTGTTCGGCACAGTTTGGGGCATCATGAATGCTTTCATCGGAATCGCAAAATCTCAGAACACGACGCTAGTGGTGGTCGCTCCGGGGATCGCAGAAGCCCTCCTTGCCACGGCAATTGGTTTAGTGGCAGCAATTCCAGCAGTGGTCATCTATAACTACTTCACACGTAAAATTTCTGGCTACAAAGCGCAACTCGCCGATGTCTCCGTAGCATTGATGATCTTGGTTAGCCGAGATTTGGATCAAAAGCGAATGCAATCTCACCAAGAACACAACGACACAGTGCTAAAGAAGGTGGGTTAAGCCATGGGATTTAAGCCAGCCTCAGACAGCGATGATATGGTTGAGAATCATGAGATCAACGTGACACCTCTGGTTGACGTCATGTTGGTGCTCTTAATCATAGTGATGGTTGCCGCCCCATTAGCGACAGTCAACGTTGCAGTCGATTTGCCGACGTCATCTGCAGAGCCTCAGCCTCAACCTGATAAACCAGTTTATCTCACGATTCAAAAAGACCTAACCTTAGTTGTGGGAGAAAAGCACGAGACTTCGCTTGCCGATTTGAAGCAAGCCCTAATACAAGCCGAGGTTGAACCAGACACTCGGATATTTCTTCGAGCTGACAAATCTCTGAGTTATCAAGATTTAATGAAAGTGATGAATGAAATGGTCGCTAGCGGCTACAACCAAATTGCATTAGTTGGTGTAGAGCAAGCGTCGGGAGCGCCACAATGAGTGCTCTAGCGGGACCATCTTTTCGTTATAGCTATAGAAAAAAACGTTTTGTTTTAACGGCTATACTACTGAGCGCCTCTCTTCACGCCTTAATAGCCATCGCTTACATGTGGACACCTGAGTATGACTTTTCCTCTCCGCCACAAGCGATACCGATTACAGTGAGTATCGTAGCACCAATGGCTGCCCCAAAAAACACGGTGAAAGCGGTTGAAAGTACAGTGCAACAAGAAGAGTTAATTCAACAAGCCCGTCAAGAGCAATCCGTAAAACATAAGCCCGAACAAGAGCAGTCTCCAGCTTTAGTCAAATCCAAACAACCGAGCACGATTGCTGCAAACACTGAAAAGCCAATAAAAACAGAGAAACCAAAACCGAACAGATCAAAACCAGAACCAGAACCAGAACCAGAACCAGAACCAGAACCAGAACCAGAACCAGAACCAGAACCAGAAAAGCAGCCAAAGAAAAAACAACCTGAAATCAATCAAGCCGCCAGTTCAAAACCTAGCTTGGAGACGAAACGTGAATCCAAACAAATCAGCGCACTAAGGCAGGGTCAGCAATCCGAAGCAGGACGAGCGGCAAAGGTAAGTTGGCAACAAGCTCTGCATGCACACCTAGAACGAGAAAAACGCTATCCAAGGCAAGCACGTCGACTTAAGAAGAAAGGGATGCCAGTGATTCGCTTTACCATGGACAGGGAGGGAAATGTTCTCGATGTAGAACTCGTAAAAAGCTCAGGAACAGCATCATTAGATAAAGAAGCGATTGAGCTTGTAGGACGAGCGCAACCGTTAGTAAAACCACCTTCAAGTGTCAAAGGCGCTCGCTTGACACTAACTCTTCCTATCAATTTTTCGTTCTAGCCAGCCTGAAAAACAAAGGAGAGAATTTACAGTGTAAACTCTCTCCTCTATCTAAATTCCTATCTATTCCACTTTACAGTGTAAATTACAAAACCGCGTATCGTTTTACACTGTAAATTTAGCGATTAAAGCTTGAAGCTCTTTGCGTATCTCAGCTTCGATTTGCTTACGTCCCGCCAATCCAAATTGCTTTGCGCACTCATTCCAATCTTTGTTTAAGAGTGACTTACTGATCAGCAGATCAGAAACATCAACCAAACCAAATTGAAGTAACCATTGTTGAAGCCATGTCGACACAGATTCAAAGCTATTACCACCTTGAGCATAGCACTCCACCAAAGTGAGCTTCGCCTTATTCAACGAGACAGCTTGAATTGGTTGGGATAACAACGTACGCATTAAACTCGGCTCAAGTCGTGGATAAATCGCAGAAGCACTCAACGACAATAATTCTTCAAATAGATGCTTAGACTCTTCAATCCAAGACTGCTGTTGGGCGTTACAATTGCGAACCATCAAAAGTGAATAGCAGCCACTCGCAGCGTCACGCATCGTTCCAAGTCGAATCGACTCATAGCCCGAGCGTTGCCAGAACTTTATGAGTTCTTCCGTTGCACCAAAGCTGGTGGACAAATAGGAAATGTGAGATGGCGTTGATTGCTCCAGCAATGACAACATATGTTGACCAATTCCTCGCCCTTGCAACTCTGGATGAACAGCGATACGCATCACACGTAATGTAGAAAGCGCGCCGACTTCTGAGTAACCAAGCTGGTTAATAATGGTAATGGGAGCTAAATGCCCTTTTGGACGACGCTTGCCAAGCTGGATATCTTTAATTAGAATTTCGGCAAAGTTACCTTCTTCCACGGTTAAAATCACACCGGCGATTTGACCTTGGTACTGAGCAACATAAACCTGACTGTTTTCATCTTGCAGCAAGTGAAGTAAATCATTAGGCGCCGTTTGATAATGCGCGTTGACCAATAGCGCAAAGCACGTTTTCAATACGGAAGGATTAGAAATCAGCTCGGACTTACGGAGATTGATCAATGCAATTTCACCAAGCTCTATTCGCTCAAACGGTTCAAGCTCTGCATTCAACAAAAACGTCTCATACAGCCACGACTCTAGATTGTCATTTGTACTCCAACGGATAGGCTGTTGAAGGTGGTGGCTTTTCATTCCTGGTCTTTGTTCTTTCAACCACTCAATAAACTTAAGCGTAAACCCTCGACCACACCCTTCATAACCATGTATCGTGCTCGAAAAAACCAAACGATGATAATGTTCCGTAATTTGCTTGAGCATTGGTACAGGGATCGCCGCAGCTTCATCCACTAACAACAAGTCACATTCCGGCATAGACGAAAGCAGCTCGTCTGGGGCAATAAATTGGATGTACCCCTGCCCTACTTCCAATCGATCTTTCTTAACTCGTTGCGCTGTTGAAAGTAATCGCAATGCATGCTGATAGAGGGGTTCAACAGCTTTAATGCTTGGTGCGGTAACTAAGATACGCAGCGTCTTTTGCTTAAGAAGCTGTGCACAAGCGATACCTAAAGCGCTGGTTTTTCCACGACCACGGTCAGCAGTCAACACCAATGGACGCTTGCGGTGTCCCGTTACTACTTTCTCAACTAATGCTACCGCTTCAGTTTGTTGCTCAAACTGGTTTTCCTTCGCGCCAAATTGTACGCTCGATAGTGTCGGCAACGGAAGACTCTGGTCTATCACAGTCAGTTTTTGCCAATGCATTTGCATCCACAAATCAGCTTCGCTTGGTTGCTCTTGTTTATTGGCGATAACAAGCAGCAATCCACCGCCAACTAAAGCCCCAAGAGCAGCGGTAAAACTGTTGGCATCGACGCCTTTTCTCGCATCAAACAATAAAACATCGCACTCACGACCAAGCAACATATTGCCTTGTTTGCCAGACACACAAAAAGCCCGTTCAAGGGACCAATCACCAACACAGAACCAAGTCTGATCCGATTGATGTTTGTAAAAGTCAGCAATTAGCGCATCTTGCCATTCGGGCTCACCATAGATAGCCACGCCACGACGTTGAAACGCATCATGAGATTGAGTTTGAAGTTGAGAAAGGAATTCAGATTGAGCGAGCATTACGTATATCCGAGCATTAAACTGACGCCATGTTATCACATCTCGATTCACGGAGACTTTGCCAAATTGCAGACATAAAAAAACCGCCCGAAGGCGGTTTCAAAGAAGAATATATTTACTTCATTTTACTCTCAACGAAAGCAAGAATTTCTTCCATCAAGCTGTCGTCAACTTTCTTCAAGTTAAGAGCAAGGTTATTGCCTTTGCGGCTGTAGCTTGCACGCCCTTTAACAAGATCAACTTTTTCAGCTTTCTTAGCTGGCTTCGCAGGTGCTAATTCTGCAATCCAGCTTTCAATGCTTTCTGTCACTTCTTTTGTCAGACGAGCAACACCTTGAGCTGTGCTACGTTGCCACAGGTAGCCTTCAGACGTACGGCATTTATCCAGCAGATTTTGTTGCTGTTCACCGGTTAGCGATGAGAATTGCTTGTGCAGCTTCACTATCGTTGGACGACCTAAATCGCCAACATTCGGGTACGCTTGAAGAAGCTCTAAAGGCAATGCCGCCGCTTTTAACGCACCACTCACCAATGCTTCGCTGCACTGGAACATTTTTGCCAGTGCTTTTTGGTCTTCTGCTTCGCCGCTTTCTAACTTCGCCTGCATCTCTTTACCTTTCTCGTAGAGAGACAGTGGCTTGTGCGCGTTTGCAACATCAGAAAGGAATTTCGCGTGGTCTGTGTTGATGCCGTCACCAACGTAAACCAAGAAATCTTGACCCGCTAAGATACAAGACATACGACGGCGGCTACCATCTAATACTTCAATCTTGCCATCTTGCGTGCGACGACCAACTGCTGGATATTGTTGACCACGTTCTTTCAACGTCACCAACACATCCGATAAAGCGTGCTCGTTTAGGAAAGATTGCTCACGAGCGTTTTCTGCAAATACGCTCGTGTCTGTCGCCACTTTATCCGCAGGGATTCGTACCAATTCAAATTGCACAGTACTCTCACCAGCGACTGCTAGTTCGATAGTTTGTGCTTTGTCTTTTGCCGCCGTTTGCGCTTCTTGAGGTGTCGCAACACGACGCTTATTGGTTTTACCAAATAATTTCGCGTTTAATTCAGACGTTTTCAATGCCATTTATTCATTACCCCTGATTCAATGACGGCCAGTTAGAGTGCAGTACGCGCTCTAGTTCTAATGCACTCTTGTGTACCGCATCTTGTGCAGTTGCGAGTGTTTTCTTACCACCTTCGAAGTCGCCTATGGTTAAGTCAAACACAGTGCTGTAGGTATCAGCACAGGTTTCGAATGCACGACTGCGAGGAATGGTAGCCATCATAACTTGGTCACCTAGAAGATAGTTCATTTCAGTTAGAACAGAAACTTGCTTCTTGTTGTCGTCTTCAAACATAGTAGGCATAAGACGAACAAACTCAAGACCGTTCCAATCTTCAGGGAACATCTCATAAACCGTCGGTAGGTGTTGGAAGAAGTTTACTGTCGAAGCCCAGTCAAGACGCTTCGCCGCACAAGGAATCAATAGCGCGTTCGATGCGTACATTGCGTTCCATACTAGCGGGTCAACGTGTGGACCGGTATCAATCATAATTACGTCGAAGTCATTCGCGATCTTGTCAATCAACTGCTCTTTCAGCAGACGAACGATATCTAGCGATGGGTCTTCAGAGAGTGTTTGCCACGCTTCTGCGTTGAACATTGCGTCTTCTGGGAAAGCAGAAATCGACTTCAAGTTCGGATATTGCGTCGGCAACAGTACGTTCTTGTGAAGGAATTCACGATCAATTTCAACACCATCAGGCACGTTACCCAACATGATATCGACAGCAGAATAGATGTTGTCGTGTTCTGCCACGCTAATTTGTGGGTTCAAAAACAGACGCAGAGAGCCTTGAGGGTCAAGGTCAATCAAACAAATACGGTAGCGTTTATCTAGGTTTAGAGCCAGACACGCCGCCAAATGAACCGCGGTCATCGATTTACCCGTACCACCCTTTTGGTTTTGTACGTTGATGATCCATGGTTTATTTTCAGAATTCTTTTTGCGTTCATGGAATTTTGGCACTTCCGCCGCATCCATTAGCATGTGCGCTTCTTCAAGCGTGATTGAATAATGGTTAGCATTATTCTTTGTAAATTGATGACCTTCCGCTTCCATCTTGCCGATAGCATCGTCTAGTTTACGACGAGTTAAACCAGAGCGGGTTTCCATCATTGCCTTAGACATTGGTGGGAAGTAGTTGTCACTACGCTCTTCCAAAACAATCTCAATACGGTCAGCTTGAACTTGTTGCGTCAGCTCTGCTAATTCCTGGAGATTTTCAATCGTTGTTTCTCTTTTCATGCCAAATTCCGTTGGAAGGATATCTGCATTTCATTGTACAGCACTACAACACAAAAACAACAAAAAGGTGCACAAGCATTTTGAATGACCATCACATAAAAAACACTCACAAACGCCAGTTTTATGATTTCACCATCAAAACATCACAAAATTTAATCAAAACCCTGCGAATAAAGTGCTTCCAACTCGACTAGATTTAAAATGTCACACTGTCACTTATTTACAATGTAAATAGCATTAATCTCGGAACGATTATAAAACAACGCTAAATTACGGATAGTGTGAGATGAATCTTATGTTGGATGATTTTCAGTGTCTCTTTAAAGAAATGGAAAAAAACCACACCTTGATCATGCATCCAGTACGTTAGAACGTATATTTAAGTGAAATGAAGCGGAAGTATGATCAAGGGGAGTTCTTGATCATACTTCCGGTACTCACACCAAAATCGAAAGCATGATCAAGGAAATCAACGCATCATTTACATTGCAGCTCGTTTTTTCAAACGGATCAATTTACCGGAAAAATGATCAAGTGAATTAACCACTCGGAAGCATGTAATTCTCAAGCTAATTTACGGAAGAATGCAGACAGACTGGGGGATAGAGGCAAAAACGAATATAAAATCACGGAACGATGAAAACAAAGCGAATGCAAAATGTAGAAACTCATCTGATGATCATGCTTCCGTTTAATTAACGCTAATCATTAATAAGAGGCACAACCAGCAAAGTAGAGTAAGTTTTCATCACATGCGCAAATAATATCCAACTCAATGAACAGAACGATAAAAAACCTCTCTCTTGATCATCGATCCGAGTGTAAAATGACAATGTTTCAATATGCAGAAACCGAAAGTTTTCCATTTGAACCGCTAGGATCTGTGGATAAGTTGTACAAACATCATGATCATCGTTTCAAGGCTGTTTTGATCATCTTTTCAGAAACTTAATGATCATGCTTACGACGTTTTGTGATCATGCTTTCCGGCTCATGTTGATCATCGTTTCGATATAATCATGATCATAGTTCCGTTAATGAACTTTTAAATATCATTATAAAACAAAAACTTACAGAGCCAAAAATCATTAGATCATTAGATCATATAATCAATTAAGATCAGAATAATCAGAAAGATCAGTTATTTAAAAACCCAAGATTTTTTCTTTATTTATGATCTGTTTTTCTTTATCCTTCGGAACCATAGCAAAACTACGGCTAGTGTGATCTGGATCTAAAATGACGGCTGATGAAAAAATTCTGATTAAAGCGCCAAGAAGCCATAAGGATGGGCACCTTTTTGAGGTACACGAATCTTCTGCAGATTGGGTAGAGCAATACCAACACTTCAAAGGGGTAACCAAAAGCATCTTGGAGTTACTTAATCTGATCTCTTTAAGAGGGTTCAGCAGCAAAGATGGTTTGGTATCTACAACTGAAATTGTTGAAGCAACAGACGGTCAATTGACCAGAGCGGCATTACAACAGCGCCTGCGTGCTGCCGTTAACATTGGTTTGTTTACTCAAACACCAGTGCGTTTTGAAGAAGGTCTCGCGGGTAAAACCATGCTGCATAAGTTCGTTAACCCGAATCAACTTATTTCAGCCCTAGGTGCCACCAGCTTAGTAACTGAAAAAGTTCGTCAAAACGAAAAGCAAAAACGTTCTAAAGCGCTAGCACAAACTCAAGTGAATAAACGTTTACTGAACGAACATGGTTTAAATACTCCGCCGATGATGAAAGATGAAGCGGATCAATTTGTTGTTTCACCAACCAATTGGGCAGGGATCATCGACCAAGCTCTCGCGCCACCGCGTACTCGAAAAAGTTATCAAAAATCCATGGTGTCGATCTCTGGCACAAAAGCGGTGATTGAAACTCGATCGTCTAAAAATATCATGACGGTAGATGATCTGATGACTTTGTTTGCTCTGTTTACTCTAACGGTGCAGTACCATGATCATCACAAAGATCAGTACCACATGGATGCGGCGCATGTTCCAAACAAAACTCCTCTGTACATTACTGATATTCTGTCGTTACGTGGCAAAAAAGACAGCGGTCCGGCACGAGATTCCATTCGTGACAGCATCGATCGTATCGAGTTTACCGATTTTCAATTGCATGAGCTGACAGGGCGTTGGCTTAGCGAGAACATGCCTGAAGGCTTCAAGAGTGACCGTTTCCGTTTCTTAGCGCGTACTATCACGGCATCGGAGGAGGCTCCAACAGAAGGCGCTGATGGCGAAATTCGTATTAAACCAAATCTGTATATCTTGGTTTGGGAACCATCCTTCTACGAAGAACTGCTTACGCGAGATTATTTCTTCCTGTTCCCACCAGAAATTCTGAAGCAGCACACTTTGGTGTTCCAACTGTATTCATTCTTCCGTAGCCGCATGGTACGTAGACATACGGACTGCATGTTGCTGAGCGAATTGAACCAGAAATTAGCGCGCAATATTGAGTGGCGTCGTTTCTCCATGGATCTGATCCGTGAATTAAAACGACTATCGGAAGGGGCCGGGAGCGATGATCATTTTGTTGTGAATCTTTGGGGATATCACTTGACGATCGAAGCGATGATCGAAAACGACAAGGTGATGGATTACCAAATCGACATCAAATGCGATGTGGAAGAGGTGCTGCGTTATTCTCGTGCTCGTACAACCAACGCAGGAAAGCGCAATATGGCGCCTACACTGCCAAACCCACTTCGCAATGAGATGGTGACCAGGCAGCAGCTAGATGAGCTCTCAGGTATCATAGACGGCGAATTTGAGCCTATTCAGCGTAAAGCCCCGTCTCCACGTGGCAATTTAGGTCGCCGAGTGAAACAGAAAAAGCACTTGGTAGAGATCAATGCTGACGAGATAACCATAACTCTATCTAAATATACCTCTCCAGAGGCTCTAGAACGCAGTATAACGGCTTTATCGGCGATGACAGGGCATTCGTATGCCTCGATCAAAGAAGAGTGTTCTGACTTCATTGAGAAGCTTGATTTCTTGAGAGTAGGGGATGCACCGCTTCCATACGAGACATTAAGTAAGACAGTCGAACTGTTTAATAGCCAAAATGATGTCAAACATCTCACCATTGAACGTTTAATTGCGGGCTTAGCTGTCCGTCGTAAGGTATGCCGTCAGATCTTTGAAGGTCATATGGATGAAATGGTATTCAGAGCACTTGATGAGATGGCGATCTGATATCAACCAAGCGGATACTTATCGAGTGATAAGCATGAGTAATTGATTCAGAATGTAACAATGAATTGCACTGATGGAAATCAGACTTAACTCTTACAAACCACTGACATTGCAACGCTGAGCGCAGACTAAGATTTATCCCGAATAGACAACCTTTTGTCCTTTCTGATGATTAATAGATTGGCTCATATTGTTACATTCATTCTGAATAGACTTCGCGAGTTTCTCCTCAAGAAACTCGCTTTTTTTTATCTAAAATTCCTGTCTTTTGTATCCACAAAATCCATTCGGAACAAACAAGCAACCTTGATCATCTTTCCGGATTAATGACGTAATCCTTGATCATGCTTCCTAGTTTCATTCCAATTTAACGATCGCATCAACGCAACGTGTGACTCGATCAAGCTGCTTGCTTGTTGCTGCCACTCATTTTGATCGTGCTGTTGATTGCAAAACTCCAACGCCAGAACGGTCAAATGTTGCAATCGTTTGAGGCACCAATCCTTGATTAGAAGATCGGTCATCGGTTGGCAAGCCGCGTGTTCTAGCTTTGCACTGGTGTACTGTAGGATTTGAAACGCTTTTTTATGGTCGTGATGCCTAGCGTATTGAAAGACTCTTAGGCAGCCATCTAGCCAACAAGCGATGGCTTTACTCTGTTCGTCCGTTAATTCTGGACCAAATACAGAAACAGGTGCTTGATATAAGATCGCTTCTAATCTTTCTACTTGATCATGCTTCCGATTATCGTACCAATCTGAAATATGATCTTGCCAGGTCATCAAATTCATTAAGCTGCCTCAGTCCATTGTTTTACAAAGTGGTTTGGTCCGATTTGATCGAATTCTTCAACGATAACACTGCTGCGATTACGGATCTCATCGGCATCTACTGAATAGTTTGGTTCACTTTCCACTAGGTTGCCAAACGGCAGATCAGGATCTGGCACCGCAGAGATCAACAACTTAGTGTACGGATGCTGTGGGTTCTTTAAGATCGCTTGAGTGTCTCCCCACTCCACGATCTGTCCTTTGTACATTACTGCGGTTTCTTCGGCGATGTAATGTGCGGTTGCAAGGTCGTGAGTGATATACAGAAATCCGATTCCAAGCTCTTTCTTCATGCGCTGCATTAGGTTGAGCACACCCAAACGAATCGACACATCCAGCATCGATGTTGGCTCATCGGCAAGGATAAGTTGTGAGCCTACCGCCAGAGCTCGCGCGAGATTGACGCGTTGACGTTGACCGCCACTAAGTTCATGAGGGAACTTGTTCAGAGTTTCCTCTGGCAGCTCGACCAAATCCAGCAGTTCTAACAGCTTGGCTGGGATTTCTTTGTCACTCTTCACCTGCTTATGAATCTTCAGTGGGCGAGTTAAGTGATGACGAATTGTATGGGTTGGGTTTAAAGAGCCAAACGGGTCTTGAAACACCATTTGGACCTTGCTGCGATAATCCTGAATCTCAGCGCGAGCGGTAATATCGTTGACGTTTTTCCCGTTAAATAGGATTTCACCATCACTGGCTGGATACACTTTGGTAATTAATCGAGCACAGGTACTTTTCCCACAACCAGACTCGCCTACCAGAGCAAGGGTCTTTCCTGCATAAAGATCAAAACTCACGCCCTGAAGCGCGCGGAAGGTTTCTTCTTTGGCAAAACCACCACCGACTTTGAATTCCTTGATCACGTTTTTCATTTGGATGATCGGTTCACTCATGCTGGTGCTCCTTCCGTTTGCGGTTGTTTGTGTACATCGTGGATATTTGGGAATGAAGCCCATAGCTTTTGGGTGTATTCATGTTGAGGATGATTGCGGATTTCGTATGAACTATTCACTTCGACAATCTTGCCGTGGCGCATGATGGCAATGCGGTCGCACAATTGGCTCATGAGCGCTAAATCGTGGGTAATAAAGAGCACAGAGAAACCAAATTCGTCACGCAACTGATAGATTTGCTGCAAGATTTCGCGTTGAACCACTACATCAAGTGCTGTGGTTGGCTCATCCATGATGATCAGCTTTGGGTTGAGGGATAAGGCTATTGCGATCACCAAGCGCTGACGCATACCTCCGGAGAACTGATGTGGATATTCGCTCAGACGGTTTCTTGGAATGTTGACCAAGTCGAGAAGCTTCTCTGCGCGGTCTTTGGCTTGCTCGTTGGTTAACCCTTTGTGGTGGCGTAATACGTCGGCAAATTGTTCCTGAACCGTGAGTACCGGATTCAGCGAGTTCATGGCACTTTGGAACACCATCGCAATCTCGCTCCAGCGTAGCGTATTTAGCTCATTATCAGGTAGGCGAAGGATGTCTCTGCCTTCAAATAGAATTTGTCCACCAGAGATAAACGCGGGCGGCTTGTGTAGACGGTTGATAGAGAAAGCAATGGTACTTTTGCCGCAGCCAGATTCTCCAGCCAGACCAAATATTTCGCCCTTGCCAATATCAAAGCTCACTGATTTAACAGCATTGAAGTCACCGTTATCAGTGATGTAGTCCACGCATAAGTCTCTGATCTGAATAACAGGATCAGAGTGGAATGCCTGGTTCAGGTTAAGTTCACTCATAATTACACCTTACCAATACAAAAGATAATTATTATCATTATCAGGTGTGTAAGGTTTGCGAAAGATAAAACCGTCTAATCAGTGAAGTGACTCGAAAGTTGAGTGTAATAAAAAGATTTTTTTCCGTTATGGAAGTGTGAATTTATGAAGGAAAAATGAGAGCTGGATCAGCTCACTTTTCGTAGGGGGAATTCTTCAAATCTAAACGCTAAAAACGTGGTTTGCAAAAACTAAATGATGAATCTATTAAAGAGTTAATGAAAGGTCGAAAGGGGTCACATTTCCCCACTGTTTTTCTTACCTCTGCATTGGGGGTTTGCTATAGATTACCCATCGAAAACATGGTGTGTTCGGAGGAAATATGTCCATTAATTCTATCGACCATGAAGAGATGAGCAACATCGCTCACAAATGGGAACTCCCAGAAGAAGAAGCCGTTGTGAGACCCGAGAAAACCGTGAAGTCTGCCGAAGCAAGACGTCGTATTGAAGCACTTCGAGAAATCCGTGAAAGCGGCTTGAGCATCGAAGAAGCAAGGGAACTTGGCTTAATTCACTAATTCTCACACTGCGGTATAAAAACCATGGGGTAGTCATAGGGCTGCCCTTTTCATTTTTCTGATTTACAACCAATTATTTGACTTTCTTACCCTGCGTTACTAAAGCTTATATCAATAGCAATATGCTTTTTGTTGACTATTAAACAGCAACGTCAGGAGTACGATTATGGTTGATCAGATCCTTTTCTATGAGCCCGATGAATCCCACGGTTTTCTCTCCAACTTTTGCCAAGCTCCAATCAAAGTTTCCACCCAATCTTGGCCCACCAGCGAACATTATTATCAAGCTCAAAAATTCAGTGACCTTAAACTGCAAAACAAAATCCTCTTAGCGAAAAGCCCCGACGAAGCCTTTGCTTTAAGCCGCAAGTATCAGCACCTAGTCCGAGAAGATTGGGATAACGACAAACTTTCTGTGATGGCGTTTATCGTCCGTGAGAAGTTTTTGCAAAACCCTCAGCTTGCCAAACAGTTGATGCAGACAGGAAACGCCTGTCTTACCGAACATTCGCACAAAGATGCCTTCTGGGGCGATGGCGGTGATGGCTCTGGTGAAAACCATTTAGGGGAGATTCTGATGAACGTACGTGCTGAACTAAAACATGTAGAGCCATATAGTCTGGTTCGCTTTGTCGATAAAGCCAAACTGCCAACTCAATGGGGCACGTTTATCATGCATGGTTTTATCGAGAACGCGACAGGAAAAGAACATCTCGCCTTGGTGTATGGCGACCCTGCAAACACTAAAGCGCCGCTGATTCGCCTGCATTCAGAATGCTTAACTGGTGATGCGCTGTTCAGTACGCGTTGTGATTGCGGCTTCCAGCTTAACCGTGCATTGCAAAACATTGTCGAAGAAGGCTGCGGTGTGTTGCTTTATCTGCGCCAAGAGGGCAGGGGGATTGGCTTAATCAACAAGATTCGTGCGTATCACTTGCAAGACGAAGGCGCAGACACGGTCGAAGCCAATGAACGTCTTGGCTTTGCCGCAGATATGCGTGACTACGCGTTTTGCAAAGGGATGCTGGAGCATCTTGGAATCGATGAAGTACGTTTGATGACCAACAATCCACGTAAGCTTGCAGCGCTGAAGAAGGTGAACATCAACGTGATAGAAAGAGTGCCACTGCAAGAGGGCAATAACCCGCATAACCAACATTATCTGCAAACCAAAGCCAATAAGCTCGGCCACATGTTCGACCCCAAATTTGTTGAACAAGATTAAGCGCTCGAACAAGATTAGTTGCAGATATGAAATAAAAATAAAACCGCCAGCTCATACAAGCTGGCGGTTTTTTATGATTGCTAAGGCGTGAGTGACTAGATGTATTTTTTGATGATGTCGTCGATTTTTCCTGAATTTTTAAGCTCCGCTAAGCGTTTATTGATGAAGCTTTGTACTTTTGGATTCATCTCTGGAGAGAAAGCCAAATAAATGGAGTAGTCAGGGATGATTGAACTGAAAGATTGGATCTGGAAGTCTCCCATTGGCAACTCTAGGCGTTTGATGTTGTATACCACGCGCGATTCCATTTCGACGAAGGCGGTATCACCAGGAGTACGTTGCAGAACGCGATAAGCAGCGTCGTAGTCTTTGACGCGCATTTCATTGACGGTACCGTTTTCAAAGAATGGGCTAAGGTTAGGATAATCGAAGCCAAGCAGCAGCACGATAGAACGACCTTGCATATGCTGCATATCGCTAAATTTGAATGGCGCTTTGCTGCTGGACACGAGTACGTGTTTTACAGTGTAAATAGGCTGTTCAGAGAGGTTTTCCGATTGCACTTTCCCCCAATTCGGGCTGCCATAAGTGACCCAGTTTTCCTCGCCGCCCGCTTCGAGTACCGAAATCATGCGCTTGAATGGGTAGGTGTGGTATTTCACTTCGTAATCGGATTCCGCAAAGATGGCACTGACGATATCAGTTACAATTCCAGAGTGTTGCTCTCCTTGCTGCTCTATTTGAAATGGGCGGGCTTGCTCAGCAATTACGTAATAATTCACTTCGCTTGCTATAGAGTATGAGCTTAAGGCCATAAAACTAAAGCCTAATGTACGTAAGAGTCCTTTCATCCTAACCTCGATTATTGTCGTGACGTGACTATATTTATAGTAGCGCAAGTTTAAGGGAGCGATTTCATATGGAGATAAAAGAGCGAGCTCAACGCCGATTTAGTATCGGAAATCAATTGATGCTGGCGATTTTTGCGTTGAGTTTAATCTTTACCGTGATCATCTCTTCGATCAGCCTTTATCGTGATTTCAACGATGATCTCGCTCGCCTAGATGTAGAACTTGAACAGGTAAAAACCAGCTACCTTTCCAGTTTCTCTGCCAGTTTGTGGGTTGAAGATAGAGAACTGTTACGCACTCAGGCTGAAGGCGCAATGCGCCTACCCTCTGTGGACTATCTAAGAATTGCCACCCCAGATGAAGTGATCTTCGAACTAGGTAGCGCATTAACGGAAGATCGGATCGAGCGTCAATGGCCGTTGAAATACGAAATGGGGACGAAAATTTATGATCTTGCCGAAGTGACGGTGCAATCAGATCTTAGCCCGATCTATCAAGGGTTATGGCAAACCTTCTTTTTTCTCGTGATCGCGGAAGCGATCAAGATCTTCTTACTCATCATTGGTGTTTTATGGGTGGCATTTCGTTTGATGGTGAAACCACTAGAGTTGCTCTCCGGAGCGGTGAGCGATTTCAGTGGCGGTCATGTACCTAGTAAAGTGACATTGCCAAAACGTTGGTTCTTTGATGAAGTGAGTTTGTTGGAACGCAAATACAACCGAAGTGTTGAGCGTGTGAAAGAACACCAAGCTGAAATCGAAGAGGCGCGTGACAAAGCTGAAGTGGCAAACCGTAAGAAAAGCGAGTTTCTTGCCACCATGAGCCATGAAATTCGTACGCCAATGAACGGGATTATCGGTATCGCTTCGTTGCTCGGAGATACCAAACTCGATGATCAACAAAAAGATTTCGTTTCTATCATTAACAGCTCTTCCAACTCGTTGATGGTCATCATCGACGACATCCTCGACTTTTCCAAAATTGAAGCGGGTAAGATTGAGTTAGAAACCACGACCTACAATCTACTCGATTTACTTCACGAGGTCGGGCGTCTTCATACTGTCAAAGCGCAGCAAAAAGGTCTTCAACTGGTTTGTGATATCGACCCTCAGTTACCTTTAGAAGTCGAAGGGGATGTTGGCAGACTCAAACAAGTGTTAAGCAATCTGCTCAGTAACGCGGTGAAGTTCACAGAGCGCGGGCATGTTAAGTTAATGGTGTCGCAGGTGAGCCGAGAAGAGGGTGTTGCCAGCGTGCATTTTCGTGTTGTGGACTCGGGTATTGGGATTGCCAAAGAGAACCAACAAGCGGTGTTTGAGAAGTTTCAGCAAGCTGATGGCAGTACCACTCGTAAGTACGGCGGTACTGGTTTGGGTTTAGCGATTTGCAGTAGTTTGGTCGAAGTGATGGGCGGAGAAATCCGTCTGACCAGTGAACCCGGTCTAGGCAGTTGTTTTGAATTTACTATTCCACTCAATATCGTCAGTGAAAAGGCTATTTCTCCTCAGACACCAAATGTGTTCGATTTTCCGAATGGTGAGAGTAATGCCATCACTTCTGAGTGTATTAACTCAGCCAAAGACGAGGGGAAACCTTGGATTCTGGTGGTGGAAGACACGGCAGTGAACCAGAAAGTGGTACGCATGATGCTAGAAAAACTCGGAATGCAGGTGAATGTTGCCGAACACGGTGAAGAAGCGCTCCAGCAATGCCAAGCGCATAAATTCGATTTGATATTGATGGACTGTCAAATGCCAGTGATGGATGGATTTATTGCCACTGAAAACATTCGCAAGATGGACGAGTGGGGACAGCAAGTGCCGATCATTGCTTTGAGTGCGAATGTCATCAAGGAAGATCAAAAGCGCTGTTTTGATGTTGGTATGAATGAGTTTGTTGCTAAGCCGGTGACGAAAGAACGGTTACAGCAAATCTTTGAGCGATATCTACCAGACTCCTTGCAAACACGATCGAATCCAAAACATGCAACTTGAAATTGATCAAGTAAAGTGCGTTTCACTTCTTAAAAGTCAAATCTGTGTGCTATAGTGCGCGGCTAGTATTTATTAAAGTACCTTGAGGCTGTGAATGTCGTTCAATCTATCCCTGTTGCCGCCTGACGAGAAAAACAAAGTCGAGCTTGATAAACAAGCGTCGTTTTTGGTTTGGAAGCTTAAAGAAGCGAAATCTGGTCCTGAGGTAATAGACGAACAGCTGTCTAAGATTAACGACGCTGACGAGAAAGTGTTTTTTCAACAGGCGGTCGATAAGTACAAACGAGTAATGGGTGTCGCATAAAGCGAACCGTGGCTCTGGTGTAAACCACAGCGGCGAATGAGGTTTCCTCCCCATTCCTTTGCAAGGTGAAAGGTAAAACTGTTCACTCTTTGCTAAAATCCTTCGCATTAAATTTGAATTTAGAGAGACATCCCGATGGGAAGAAGTTTTGAAGTGCGCAAAGCCTCTATGGCGAAAACTGCAGGCGCAAAAATTAAAGTTTATTCCAAATACGGTAAAGAAATTTACATGTGCGCGAAAAACGGTGGTGGTGATCCAGACATGAACTTGTCTCTGAAGCACCTGATCGCAAAAGCGAAAAAAGACCAAGTTCCTGCACACGTTATCGATAAAGCGATCGACAAAGCGAACGGCGGCGGTGGTGAAGACTACACTCCAGCACGTTACGAAGGCTTTGGTCCTGGCGGCACAAGCGTGATCGTAGACTGTCTAACAGACAACGGTAACCGTACATTCCAAGACGTTCGCCAATGCTTTGTTAAAGTGGGTGCGAAAATTGGTGTTGAAGGTTCTGTTTCTCACATGTTCGATCACCAAGCTGTATTCCAGTTCAAAGGCGAAGATGATGAAATCATCCTAGAAACGCTGATGATGGAAGATGTGGACGTTACTGACGTTGAGCTAGAAGATGGTGTTATCACTGTATTCGCACCTCACACAGAGTTCTTCAAAACAAAAACTGCGCTTAACGGTGCATTCCCAGATCTAACGATCGACGTTGAAGAAATCACATTCGTACCGCAAACGAACACGCCAGTAACAGGCGAAGACGCAGAGAAATTCCAGAAGTTCCTAGACCTTCTAGATGACTGTGACGACGTTCAACAGGTATACCACAACGGCGAACTATAATTCGGTTCATTAGTTGTAAAAAAGGCTTCCCGAGGGAAGCCTTTTTTGATCGTTTTGTTTGTCTTTTTTATTGTGGCTAGCGTTTAGGTGTTTCGGTACTTGGAATAACACAGCGACATGATCACGCCAAAACAGATGCCTTGAGTCAGCATCGCCGTACCGCCGTAGCTAAAGAACGGCAGTGGACTGCCCATTACTGGTAACAAGCCACTTACCATGCCGGTGTTGATGAAGGCATAAAGGAAGAAGCTCATCGCCAATGCGCCACTCACTAAGCGACTGAAGAAATGCTCAGATTGGCACGCTAGCAGCATCACACGCGCCGTAATGAATAAATACAACGCTAACAACACCACACAACCAATAAATCCCCATTCTTCTGCGTAGGTCGAAAAGATGAAGTCGGTATGGCTCTCTGGAATAAACCCTAACGTACCTTGAGTAGCATTCATCCAGCCTTTACCTTTCATGCCGCCAGAACCAATCGCAATCAATGATTGGATGATTTGGTAGCCTGAACCCAGTGGATCCGACTCTGGATGCAAGAACTGCGTTACACGGCTCTTTTGATACGCTTCCATCACAAAGAACCAAAGTATTGGTGCCAGCGTTAGAATGCTCACCAAAAAGCCGCCAATGATCTTCCAGCTCATGCCTGCAAAGAACAGTACAAACAACGCGTAAATCACGGTGAAGATAGCGCCGTCCAAGTCTGGTTGTAAGGCAATCAAGCCCGCAGGCACAAAGGTGATCAGCAAACAGAAAGCAATTTTTCGAATGTCTGGTCGCCCACCTTCTAGATGCAGCATCCACGCGATCATAATGGGAATGGAGAGCTTGATCAGCTCAGAGGGTTGAAAGCGGAAGAAGCCAATATCAAGCCAGCGCTGTGAGCCATTGGTGCTATCACCAAACAGTGCAACGGCAGCCAAGAGCGAAACCGCAACCAGATACAAATAAGGCGCTGAACGTTGATAACTGGACGCAGGAATCGACGACATGACCAAAATACACACCAGCGTCAAACCGCATCGAGCGAGGTGCTTAAATAGCATAGCTTCATTAAATCCACTGGCACTCCAGAGAGTGAGTGAACTCAATAGCATGATCGGAATGATCGCCATCAGCAATGGCAAATCAATCCTAGGGAAGAAACGCTTGTTCATCTTCTACAACCTAAAAACGCCCCAACGCGGGGCGAAAACAACCAGAACTCTGCGAGCTCAAACTATTCCGATGCTAAGAATCCAATTTGGAAATAACAGACACCACGCAAAGGTGTGCAAGAGAGGAGTGTGCGACGCCGCCTGTTATGGGTAAGCTGACTTGGAAAGTCGTGGGAAGGATAAATACACCAGGCTGAGGTTTTGCGCCACACTTTTTATAAGGTTGAAATGGAAATTGGTACAGACAGCGCAATGAAATGAGCAGATTCGCCTTAAGTATTGAGCACTTAAGGCGATGGCATGATTAGGCCTGGGCTTTTTCTGGTTTGTGCGTGAAATGGTACAACGCCCACAGCACAAACAAAGTCACGGTGAGCTCCCAAGCTCGGAGGAAGGTGCTTTCCAAGCCCAGTTCGCTGCTGGTCATGTACAGCTGAATCGGCAGCATGGTCGCCAATAATGCATCAGCATGAACGTCTTTGGCTGGACCTTTTGCTTTTGCCATTGATGCGGTAATCATAAAGGCAAGCAGACCCAATACGATGGTGTAGTAACCGAACGTGGACTGATGCCCAGCCATTAGTAAGGTGAACACTACAGCTAATGCACAGCCGCCCACCTGAGTTTGAAAACGGCGGTCAACCACGTCGATAAAGCTTTTGTGTGTGGTTTGTGTTGCGGCGGCAATCACTGGCACCAAACAAAACGTTGCTGAGATGATGTCGACAATCATTAAGAACGCCACACCAAGACCAATCAACGCGAGTGAAATCGCTCGGTTCTCAAACGTAACAGGCTCTTCTTCAAATGCTGGTGGTTTGCCGCCACGTTCAACAGGGAACAGAGTCACCATGGTTTTTGCGACGACCATGGTAATCAGCATCGATAGCAGGATTTCATGAATGCGCATTGGCATGTCCATGGTGGTATGCTGAGCAAACACCACAATCAGAATCCAGTTGAAGGTTGGCATTAGCATCTGACCTTTCTTCGGCGGCGTGGTCGCTCTGCGGCGCATAAAGTCGAAGAAGAACAAGCTAATGGTCCACACCACAAACGGATGCTGCGAAAACACTTCAGTTACCACTAATGCTGCACTTGCTGCTAATAACGTAGGTAGCAAGGTGCGAAGCAGACCAAGCCAAGAATAGTCTTTGTTCTTGGTCATGATGATGGTTGGGTACAGCGCCAGATAAACTGGAGAATCAAGGTTCAGCAGTTTGCCCAGCACCATACAAATTGTCACAGTAAGGGCGACACGCAGTGCTTCATTACGCTCAGAACGACTTTGAAACAGGCTTTCGAAGGTCCACATGGTTCACCCCCTAGTAGATGTAGCGGAACATCGCTACCAAGTGAATCCAAGCTGAGCCAATGACATCCATGATTGGATTGCCGCTTTCAACGATCACACTTGCTCGTGAACCAGAAATCATAGAAGGATCCAACTCGTTAACTGTAATGCGAGTACGCACTTTCTGTTGCTCACGGATCCAACGAGTATCATTGGTCACGCTAGAAAGCTGCCCATTAGCATTGTTGGTATCGTAAATCGCACGCTCTTGGCTGCTGACTTCACCAGTAAATACTTTGCCTGGTAGCGCATCGAAGGACACCAACACTTCGCGACCATTAGTTAGCTTATCAATGCCTTTTTCGTTGAAGTCCGCACTGATCCACGCATGAGCTTCGTCCACCAGCAGCAACGAAGCTGTGCCTTGTGTGATGTAGCTGCCTGATTGCAGTTGCAAGTTCGTTACCACGCCTTCAGTTTGCGCCACGATTTGGGTATGGCTTAAGTCGAGCTCCGCACTGGCAAGTTTTGCTTCTGCCAATTCAATAGCCGCTGTACGGTCTTGAGTAGAAAGCTCTGCCTCAATGCGTTTCACTTCTGCGTTCGCTGCTTCAACCGCGCTGCTGGCGACTTGTGTATTGGTGATCGCGTCATCAAGTTCTTGCTCAGTTGCCAGCCCTTTGTTGCGCAGTTTTTGGTTACGCGTCAGTTTTTGCTTCGCGTTGTGGTATTCGAACTCGCGTTGGCTTTGGGTTTGTTTCGCTGCTGCCAATTGTTGCCATTTCGCGGAATCTGATTCACGTGCTTGGCGCAGTTCGGCTTTGGCTTGTGCCACTTTCAATTGGTAGCTGCTGGCATCGATAGCAAACAGTGGCTGACCTTTTTCAACCAATTCACCGTTATTCACCATCACATCCGTAATCACACCAGATACCTCCGGCGCAATGGTTGCGACATTACGATGCAGTGTCGCTTGGGTGGTGAAAGGGGAAACATTGTCTGAGGTGACTAAAAAAGCGGAGAACAAAGTAGCCGCTGAAAAAACAGTGTATATCGCGTATTTATAAAAATTTTCTTTCACGTCTGTACCTAGTATTCATTCGTTATTACGCGCCGCGTTCACGGCATATTCGGGTCTCTTTTCTACGTGGGCTAGGTTATACTCATCTAAAATTGGAAAAAATAACCAATGGAAGAAGTATGAATTCCATATTTGGAAACGTTGATGATCTGTACCTGTTTTGCTCAGTGGTTGAGCAAGGCTCTCTGCTCGCGGCGGCGAAAAAGCTCGAACTGCCGGTCTCTACTATGTCTCGTCGTTTATCGGCGCTGGAAGCGCGTCTAGGATTGAGATTGCTGGAGAAGAAAGGACGTGAGTTGGTGGCAACCGAGACAGGCTTACAGGCGTTTGATCAGCTCAGCAGTGCGATGTCTCAGATTGAATCCGGCATCTTGCAGCTCAACCAACAAAGCCAAGAAGTGGAGGGGCGAATCCGATTGGTGATGCCAAGCCGCTTTTACAATGACTTAGTCGATAAGGTGGTTGAGGATTACATCAAAACCTATCCAAAAGTGACCATTGATCTTCTGCTTAGCCAAGTGAATTCGATTCCAGAAACCGATCGCGATCTGGTGGTGACGTTCGATTTGGATGGTTTGGACGATATGATCGCGCGCCCATTGTTTAAAGTAGAGCACGCTTTCTTTGTTAGCCCTGAATATCTAGCGCAAGCGGGCGGCAATATTGAAACCTTACAAGATTTAGCCAAGCAAGACTGGGTAGCCAGCACACACACCACACAAGTGCCTATCTATCAGCAAGACAAGCTGGTGGACATGCTCAACTGCAAGCCGCGTTTAGTGGTCAATGACATCACCGCGGTGATCAAAGCGGTGGAAAACGGTTTGGGAATTGCGTCGATCCCATTACGCCACGTTAAGCCTGAATTGAATCTCGTGCGCGTCGCAACATCCTACAGCCGCGGGGATCGCGAAGCCTATTTGGTTTATCGTCAGCGTAACTATCAGCCTAAAGCGCTGACCTTAATGGTCGAAGCGATTTTGCTGGCTTCAGAGGAGCGAAACCATTCATCCTCTCTCAATACCATTCACTCCACATAACTGCCATTGGTCGCATGCAAAAGCAGCGTGCGATTTTCTCCCTTAATCTGAAACCATCAAATCACGTTCAACTAAGGACAGTACATGATGGTTTCTCAATCTCGCTCAATTAAAGCTCTTAAACTGGCAAGTACGTTTATCGCCGCATTTGCACTGAGCAGCAATCTGGCTCTGGCTAATCCAAGCGAGCGCACACTCAGTCAATTCAACCAAGCTGCGCAGGGTGACTCTGGCTTAGTTGATACCGTTTACGGCGAATTATCCAAACAACTCGAAGAGCAGGGCGCAACGCCGGTGACCTTGGTTTACTTAGGCAGTGCGGAGACGTTGCAAGGTCGTGAGGCGTTTATGCCTTGGAACAAGATGAAGTTCACCGAGCGCGGTCTTGCCACAATCCAAAAAGGTTTGGATTTAATGGCGAATCAGCCAGTACCACTGCAAGAGCAACAACGCTTACAAGGCTTACCTGAATACCAACTGGCCACCGCCATGGCAGCCACTACCTTTACCTCTCTGCCAGATATGTTCAATCACTTTGAGCGCGGCTACGAGCTGTACCTTTCATTGCTCGATGAGCCGAGTTTTAGTCAGCAACCTTTCGCCGCTACATCTTGGATTTATCGCTACGCCATTGAAGCAGCACTGCGCGCTGAAGATGTTCAACAAGCCAAAACATGGTTAGCGCAAATGGAGCAATTGGGCGACAGCAATCTAGAAACGCAAACCGCGAAAGCGCTGCTAGCGAAATATTAGGGAGGTGTCATGATCGTTTTTAATCAACTTAGCCGCGATTACGCCCTTGGTAGCCAAACGGTGCGTGCATTGCGAGACGTTTCTGGTGAAGTGTTTGCCGGCGAAATGGTGGCTCTGTGCGGACCGTCTGGCTCAGGCAAAAGCACCTTACTTAACGTGCTTGGTATGCTGGATACTCAATACCAAGGTCAGGTGACGTTTGCAGGCAGCCCATACCCAACCGGGCAAATGCAGGCGGCGAAAATGCGTCGTGAAAAGCTTGGTTTTGTGTTCCAAAAATTCAATCTTGTCCCCGTGATGACAGCGTTAGAGAACGTGGCGTATCCGTTACACCTCAACGGCTTTTCAAAAGCTGAACAAACCGAGCTCGCCACACAAATGCTAGAACACGTTGGCTTGGGCGAGTTTATTCATCACATGCCCGATAACCTATCAGGCGGTCAGCAACAACGCGTGGCAATTGCGCGCGCCTTAGTGCACAAACCAGCATTGGTGATTGCTGATGAGCCAACCGCAAGTCTTGATAGCCAAACTGCCAACAAGGTCATCGACATTATGAAAGGGCTCGGACACGAGCTAGGCACCACTTTTATCGTCGCCACTCACGACCCTCGCATGGCATCCCGTTGTGATCGCACCATTGAATTGGTGGATGGCAAAATTACCCAAACGCACGCAAGTGTGGAGGAGGTTTCATGGGCAAGCTAATTCCTGTTTCGGTTCGTCTTGCTTGGTTGAACCTGCAACGCAATCGCCGTCGCAGTTTGTTGTCGATGCTGATCATCGCTATTGCCGTGTTTGCGTTAACCAGTGCGGGCGGTTTTGGTCTGTACACCTATGACAGTTTGAAAGAATCGACAGCGCGTGACACGGGGCATCTGACGTTAACCACTCCGGGTTACTTCGCCAGAGAAGAAGAGATGCCGCTGAGTAACGGGTTAACTCATGCAGACGACATTACCAAGCAATTGATTGGCTTAAACGAAGTGCGAGGCGTGCAGCCACGAGTTGAGTTCAGTGGGTTGATTTCCAATGGTAACAAATCATCGATCTTTATCGGCATTGGTGTGAACGAGCGCGAATTCGATATGAAAGGACCGTTTTTGGATGTGCGCGAAGGGCAAACACTTTCGAACATTCATGCATCGCGTTATGACCCAGCAGAGCCAGAAGTGATGCTCGGCGTTGATTTGGCGAACAACCTAAGCGTGCACGTTGGCGATTGGATTACCTTGCTGGCGACCACTACCGATGGCGCATTGAATGCGTATGACTTCAAAGTACGTGGCATCTACTCAACCGGCGTACCTGAGCTTGATAAACGCCAGTTGTACGTGCACATCAACAGCGCGCAATCGCTGCTCGGTTCAGACAAAGTCAGCGCGTTATCTGTCTTCCTGTTCGATACCAGTTTAACTAGCCAAGTCGAGCAACAAGTGGCTTCGGTTCTGAGTAAGCAAAAGCAGAACTTTGGTGATCAAGATATTGAGATTACGCCTTGGCAAGAACGTGCGTTCTTCTATCTCAAAGTGAAAGATTTGTACGACCGTATCTTCGGCATCATGGGAGCAGTAATGGCGCTGGTGGTCTTTGTCGCCCTGTTCAACACCATGACCATGTCGGTAACGGAACGCACCCGTGAAATTGGCACCTTGTCAGCACTTGGTAGCTACCCTCGCGAAATCATTGCTGGGTTCTTGCGCGAAGCAGGGTTACTTGCGGTGATTGGCAGCTTAATCGGCGCTTTGTTTACGGCACTAGTCACTATTTTACTGATGGTCGTGGATGTACAAATGCCGCCACCGCCAGGACGCACAGAAGGTTACCCATTGACGATTTACTTCTCTTGGGAGCTGGTAGCTGTCGCAGGATTCGCAGTATTGATGATTTGTTTGGTTGCGGCGTTTTTCTCGGCGCGCAAAGGGGTGAACAAGCCAATTACGGAGGCACTGATTTATGTTTAATTTCAAATCACTATTACCAATTGCACTGCTGACGGTAAGCGGCGTTGCAAGCATGAATGTCAGTGCAAATGAAACAGCGCTAGATGCACAGCAAGTTGCGCAATTGATTGAAAAAGCCGACAGCTACCGCTTGCACGATGATTCCTCCAAAGTGGTGTCACTGGTGCGCTTATATCAAGACCAAGAGTTAGATAAAACCCGCCTTTACCATGTGTACACGCGTCCAAATCGTGAATCGTTGGTGGTGTTCAAATCGGCAGTCGAAGCTGGGCAAAAGATGCTGATGATGGGCGACAACTACTGGCTGCAAATGCCAAAGAGCCGCCGTCCGATTCGCATTACGCCGATGCAGAAGCTTCTTGGTGAAGCGTCTATCGGCGACATCTCAACCCTGACTTGGAGCCAAGATTATCAAGGTGAATGGAGAGCGACAGAAACTGTTTCGGTGAACGGAGAAAGTGTCGCGGCTTATCACCTTGCGTTAACCGCGAAAACCAAAGGGGCGAGCTATCAGAAGATCGACTTGTGGTTGTCTGAGCAAGATGCGTTTCCAATCAAAGCTGATCTTTACTTGCGCTCGGGCAAACTCGCCAAGCAAGCGCAATACGGACGTGCAAGCGACAACGGTGAAGACTACGTCAGTGAGATGACCTTGCTTGATAGCATTCAGCCGAGCAAAAAGACCGTTATCGAGTACCAAGAAATCGTGCCTTGGCAACTGGATAATAAGTTCTACAACCCAAGCTATCTGCCTAAAGCCAATACGACTCAGCTTTAGCGTGAATTCCGTAAATAGAACCAAGAAAACGAGCAAGGAAGTCACATGAAACCGCACCAGCCTAACCTTAACAAAAGCACCAGTCTGTTGATTGCTGCCTCATTGTGTGTGGGCGCAGCAGCCCCAGTTTTTGCCAATGATGAGCTGAGTTTTGAGTGGGATTGGGCTGTCAGTTACGAAACTGCCAAGCAGCGTGACAGCGCATTTATGCAGGCGCAGGGCAGTTCTCGTGATTCACTTAATGCACTGTTGGATGTGCAGGTGAATTATCAGAACTTCAGTGGCTTGTTTGCTCTGTACAGCCAAGGTTTGTACCTCAATCAACAAGGAGAGAGTGAGTGGTGGAGTGAAGCTGATAACCAGTTGTTGATTAGAGAGCTGGCTTGGCTAGGGGAGTGGCAAGTCGGTGATACCACTCTTGATGTGAGTTTGGGTAAGTTGCGCGTGGATTGGGGCGTGGGTTATGGCTACCGACCTTTGGATCTGTTTAAGCCTTATCGACAAAACCCTGTTGGCTTAGTCGCAGAAGAGGGGGCGGGTGTGTTTTCACTTTCACACTATGATATGGCAGGCGAGTGGACCGTCATTGCGACGGATTCAAGCTGGGGGCAACAAGACCAAAGTGCACTTGATCAAGCCGCAGAGCAACAAGGTATTGGTATTCGTCGTTATGCGCTGGTGGGTGACACCGAGTATCAACTTATTGGTTATTACGATGATGTGCGCCGAGGTTTGCTTGGCGCCAGTGCCATTGCCGTGTGGGATGAATCCATCGCCATGCACGGTTCCATGCTGTGGCAAAAGCAAAGTGTCGGCTATCAGTTTCAGCAGGATGATCTTTACCAACCCGTTTCAGTTGAGGAACAGGGAAGCGCATTCCAAGCTTTAGTTGGGATGAACTGGGCAAACCAAGCCGGACACAACGTGATTGCTGAATATTGGTACGACAGCCGAGCATGGTCGAAAAGCGAATGGCAGCAAGCAATAGAGCGTGGCGAATTACTCTCTCAGCTCCCTGAACCTAACAACTCTCTGTTGGCTAGCAGCGCTCTACTTGCGACAAGCTACGCCCAAGGGTTTCAGCACGCCAATATCGTTCAGCATAACGTAATGCTGCACTGGAGTTGGGATTTGGAAGCGTGGGCTGCATGGAACGGTAAAGCGGATATGGGCTGGCTAAGTGATGTAACCCCTACGTTGGATGTGATGTTGGCGCCACAAGATGGTGGTGTGATTGTCACGCAGTGGCTTAACTACCAATGGATTGATACCGGCAATCAAAGTGTAGAAGTGGAAGTTGCCGCACGCTTTTTAACCGGAGACGACCAATCTGCTTACGCACAAATCAATGATAAGCATATGATTGTATTTAACATCAAAGGGAAATTCTAAATGTGTTCAGCAAAATCAGTGGTGAAAAGTGGATGGTCGCGTAGCTTATTAGTGACCACGGCATTTTGTCTCTTTATCGCAGCAATGACGCTCTCGGTTTGGGGCGGTCCATTCTACATTCATGTGGCGGTTAGCTTTGGATTTGGCTATTCGGCTATATTCTTCTCATGGCTTGTCGACCGCCTGTTTCCTACCATTCCTCGTTTGGCGGAAGTGGCTATCTCGCTGACGGCTTGCTTATTGTTCGGTGTGGTAAACGCCCAGTTTTGGCTCGGAGAATATTTCGGCATCTCAGGTATGCTATCGGTTGGACTCATGGGGTTGTTATTCAGTGCCATGTGCTTTTTCTATTTTTACTCACGCGAGCAACATGCAATCGCTCAACGAGAGTTGGAAGCCATCAAACGCGAGAAAGCAGAGCAAGATCGTGCGCTGTTGCTGAGTCAGCTTAAGCAGATGCAAAGCCAGATTGAACCGCATTTCTTATTCAATACCTTGGCAAATATCAGTGCGCTCATGTCGCAAGATGTTGATAAAGCTAAGCTGATGCTAGAACAGTTAACCGCGCTGCTGCGTGCAACGCTCAAAAGCTCACGTGAAGAGGAAACTACCATAGACAATGAAACGGCGTTAATTGAGGCTTACTTAGGCATCCAGCAAACCCGTTTAGGTGACCGACTCAGTTACAAGATTGAGGTAGAAGAGGGGCTAGGTAGAACCGAGTTACCGCCGATGATGCTTCAACCCTTAATCGAAAACGCCATCATCCATGGTATTGAGCCGAAGCGAGAGGGCGGCGAAGTCAGCTTACTCATTAAGCGCGAACAACAGAACTTGCAGATTGAAGTCAGAGACTCAGGTGTTGGCTTAAATCACGTGAGTGGGCACATGGGCTCTGGCGTCGGTTTAAGTAATCTCAAGCAGCGAGTTGAAGCTTTGTTCGCAGGGCAAGGGGAGGTTTCTATCAGTGAGTCTGCTCAGGGTGGCGTTTGTGTTCGCTTGCGCTGGCCAATGGAATCGTAATCAAGGAAGAAAGGAATGAATACAGGGTTTACTGCCATTATTGCTGATGATGAACCGCTATTGAGGCGTCATCTTGATAAAAGCCTAGCTGAAGTGTGGCCAGAGCTAGAGGTGATAGCCAAAGTCGCGGATGGTGAACAAGCGTTGCAAGCCATTGAGCAAAACCAACCTGACATTGCGTTTCTTGATATTCGTATGCCAGTTCTGGATGGCATGACACTAGCGCAAAAACTCAATCAACTCGCCAATCCACCTTTGATTGTGTTTGTCACTGCGTACGATGATTACGCCATCAAAGCCTTTGAACAAAATGCCGCCGATTATTTGCTCAAGCCTATCTCGGATGAGCGCCTGCTGATGACGTGTGAAAGAGTGAAAGCACGCCTTGCTAAGCGAGAGCAAGAAAGCAGTAATGTGCAGATGAGCAGCCTGTTAGAACAGTTACAACAATTATCCGCGCCACAAACGCCGCAATATCTTCAGTGGATCAAAGCGACGCAAGGGGAAGATATTCATCTGATTGCCACGTCTGATGTGTTGTATTTCAAAGCGGAAGAAAAATACGTTTCTGTGTATGCACAACAAGGACAAGGCAAAGTGCAGGAGTATTTGATTCGTACATCGTTGAAAGAGTTGATAGGGCAGCTTAACCCAGAACAGTTCTGGCAAGTGCACCGTTCAAGCGTGGTGCAAGTGTGCAAAATTAGCAAAGTAAACAAAGACTTTGCAGGCAGAATGTTTGTTCACGTTGGGGAAAACAAGCTTCCCGTGAGCCGTGCATCTCAAAGTTTGTTCAAAGGGATGTAATCGCTAGAACTGCTCACTCTTTACACTGTAAACTCGCTGCTCATTTTTTCAGCAATAGAAACAAAAAGCGCCTAAGTCATCAGACGTTAGGCGCTTTTGTCGCTTTATAGCGACGATTTCTACCAAGAGGTGAATGGGCTTATTCGCTGACTGTCACTTTCTCAATAATGATTGGATCGCATGGCACATCATCGTGACCAAGCTTAGAGGTCGTTTTTACTTTCGCGATGCGATTTACGACATCCATACCCGCAGTCACTTTACCAAACACGGCGTAGCCCCAGCCTAGGTTGGTAGTTGCGGTGTGGTCTAGGAAATCATTGTCTTCCAAGTTAATGAAGAACTGTGCCGTTGCAGAGTGCGGAGCATCGGTACGCGCCATTGCGATAGTGCCAACAAGATTCTTTAGACCACGGTTTGCTTCGTTCGCGATAGGGGCGCGTGTTGGCTTTTCTGCCATGTCTTCGGTATGACCGCCACCTTGGATCATAAAGCCGTCAATAACGCGGTGGAAAATGGTGCCGTTGTAGAAGCCATCTTCACAGTATTTTTTGAAGTTTTTTGAGCTAACTGGTGCTCGTTCTAGGTTCAGTTCAATCTCGATATTACCGAAATTGGTGGTCATGATAATCATCTGGTTTTGCCCTTGTAGGTGCTAAGTTGGCGGCATTATAGCTAAGTCGTATGAGGATAGCAGAAATAAAAACAGCGACGTTTTGGCGTCGCTGTTTGCATAGTAAATGGGTGAGGAAAGCGTTAAACCGTAAAGCGACCGACCAAGTCGTACAGCTCGTTAGCTTTGTGGTTAAGGTTGCCACTGCCTGCACGGTTTTGGTTGGCAAGGTGTGCCGATTGGCTGCTTTGTTGAGAGATCACTTCAATACGTTGTGAAATCTCTTGCCCAACTTGGCTTTGCTCTTCGGTTGCCGTTGCGATCAAGGTGTTCATGTCCATGATGTTAGCAATTGCGGCTTGGATTTCTTGCAGTGCGGCAGAGGCTGCTCGTGCTTCCTCAACCGTTGCTTCACCACGCGCTTGGCTTGAACCCATGGCTTTCACTGCTGCATCCGAGCCAGACTTCAACTGCTCAATCATTTGGTGAATTTCGCCTGTGCTGTCTTGAGTGCGACTCGCCAGTTTACGAACTTCATCGGCAACGACTGCGAAGCCGCGACCTTGTTCGCCTGCACGGGCTGCTTCAATGGCTGCGTTTAGTGCCAATAGGTTGGTTTGCTCGGCGATGTCTTGAATCACTTCTAGCGAAGAAGAAATGTTTTGTACATCGCTTTCTAAGCGAGAAATCACCGTACTGGCTTCCGACACTTCTAGTGCGAGCGCTTCGACAGAGCTCGCTGCGGAATCAACAATGTGTTTTGCTTGCTGTGAGTTATCATCGGCGTCTTTGGCGGATTGCGCGGCTTGGTTAGCGTTGCTGGAAATCTCGTGCGCCGTTGCTGTCATCTCGGTCATTGCCGCAGCGACCTGTTCGGTTTCTTCACGTTGACCTGAAGCCAATTCGTCCACTTGCGATGCTCGCTGTGACATGTCGTTGGTCTCTGAAACCACTTCTTGCCCTACGTGGCTAACACTCTTGATGATACCCTGCAGGCTTTCAACAAAGATATTGAAGTTACGGCTAAGCTGAGTGAACTCCGGTACGCTTGATTCTTCCATGCGTGCGGTTAAGTCGGCATCGCCTTGCGCGAAAGAGTGAATTGAAGCATCAAACTGCTCAATAGGCTTCATGATGCTGCGGTTAACAAACACCGCGAAGACCGCGACGATGGCTGCAATCGAGACACAGAACAGAGCAATTGCCGTCAGTGTGGTGTTGAGAGCCTGATGCGCGGCTTCTTCCATGTTTGCCACAATAGCGTCGATATCGTCAGTATAGAAACCCGTTCCCAACATCAAATCCCATTCAGGAATAAAGACTGAGTAGCTGAGTTTCGGTAGTGCTTCGCTCTGACCGAGTTTCGGGAAGTAATAAGTCGTGAACTCACCAGTTTTGGAATTTTTGAGCAAATCCTGAATCAGGTAATTGCCTTTCTTATCCTGCAAGTTATAGAAGTTTTCCCCGATGCCTTTAGTGTTTTTACCCACTACGACGCGAACGCCTTTTGAATCGTAGCCAAAGATGTAACCGGATTGACCGAACTCCAGCTGTTTCAAGATAGGCAGAGCCTCTTCAAGTGGGGCGTTTTGAGCGAGTAGTGGCTCGACAGCGGAACGCGCCATTTGGACGTAGTTTTTGAGCTCAGCTTTTTTCATCTCCATCATTTGACTTCGAGTCTGCTCAATCTCGTGTTCGTTGTAGGCAGTGGTTTGTAGGTAGGTGAACCACATCATGCCTATTGCCATGGTTAGAATTGGAATTATTGAAAGGATATATAGTCGTTTTCTGATCGTCAGATTCATAGAGACGTCCTTCTCTCGGCGCAGCGTTACAAGTGACAAGCTGAATAAGCCTGCCTGATAAAATTATTAATACTTATTGTTGTAATGCTTAGAGATTAACCGAGTTAATCAATCAGAAGTACAGGAAGTTTATAAATTTAGACTAAGGTCGTAGCATTTTTAAGCGGGATCACAATTAACGTGAACACGAACCGTTATTGCAGCGAGAAGTGCCCGTTAGCCAGTAGGAAACGCGGTAGCGGTTTTTGGCAAATTTGAGGTAAAGCCAGTCCGCAACAGGTTTGATAATGCGCCAACGCAATGGTGCATACAACCAACCGCGACCGACCAGTTGCCATGCACGATGAGTCACGTCCAACCCAAGCAGCAGCTCACCCTTATCGTTGAGGGCGTGCAAAATGGTGTTGGCTTGCTCCGGATCGATCTGCGGATAAGCGGCAAACGCCTCGCTGTAGATGTCGACGGTTTTGATGTGCTGCTTGGCATCGCGTTGTTTTAGCGCCTTCATCTCTTTGGCGCACAAGGGACAAGTGCCATCGTAAAATACGGTCAGTTTGGTCATGATTGAGCTCATTATTGGCGGTTCTTATCCCTTTTACGCGATTATTTTTCTTTTAGTTCATTGTCTTGCAAGTAATGCAGCCAATTATCGCGAATGTTGCCATAATTGAATTGGCAGAACTCTTTGCGATCGCGTAAGTAATCTTTTTCTACTTCATCTAACAAGGCTTTGTATTGCTCTGGATCGCTGCCGTAGACCAGACACAGGGTCGAGAAGTAACGCTGTAGGTCGAAACTGTGCTCGTCAATGTACTCGCCAAAATCGTAGTAGTCCGGTCTGTCGTCGGATTCGAATGCGAACATGTCCGCAGCACTGATCGCCACATCGGCACCGTCATCGACGTAATCAATCAACAAAATGGTAGCGAAGTTATCAACCGCATCTTCTTCCTTGCCTAGTACCGGAATGTTTTGATCGGCAATGTAAGCGTGTCCGGCTTCGTGCAATAGCGTGTGCAGCAAAGTATCGAGCGCGCCCGTTTTCGGTGCTTTACCGTAACGTTCTTGGTACTTGTTGTTGGTGAAGTAGTTAAATGATTCCAGATAGAAGGTGTATGGGATATGGATGGTGTGGGTTTCTGGATCGTAAAGCGGACCGTCTTCGCCACCGTAGGTCAATGTCAGTGGGTTATCAAACGGGAAGTAATCATCAGAAAGCTGGACAAAGATGTCGTTCACTTCACTGCTTTCAATCACTTGCGCAGCAAAGCGATCGTCGGCAGTTTCCGCAGGGCGGTATTCGATTTTAATGTTTTCGCTCGCAGACGCTGTGGCAGCAAACAGCAGCAGAGAGGCAAAGGCAGAGTGACTTTTCATTTTCGGAATCTTGTTATTTGTTTGGTTTGCTTGAAAATTATACATGCTTTTTATAGTGTGCGCGCTGGAGGACACATTCATGAATAATCCATTACTACTGCAACCCCGCATCCAATAGGCGTTGTTGACTGAGAACGCAGCAACAACGCCACGAGAAACCGTTCCGTGGCATACATTTACTCTATTGAGGCAACTGCCATGAAAAAACATTGGTCCAAATTTCAGTACCTGCACCAAGTGGTGCAAAACCAAAACATCCACATCAAAGGCACCCACAGTTACTACAGCGATTGTTGGGATAATGGCTTCGAAGATTCTGTCGTGCGTTATCTGCATGGCGATGAAGTCAGTAAAGCGTGGCAACCGAGGTGGGAAGTCGATCAGCTCTACATCGGTGATTACGTTTGTATCGCGGCTGAAGCGGTGATTTTGATGGGCGGCAACCATAATCACAGGACGGACTGGTTCTGTCTGTATCCGTTCCTTGATGACATCGAGCAATCTTACCAAAGCAAAGGCGATACCGTGATTGGTGACGCAGCTTGGATTGGCATGCGCGCGATGATCATGCCCGGTGTCACCATTGGGGAAGGCGCAGTGATTGCCGCAAACAGCGTCGTGACTAAAGATGTCCCACCTTACACTGTGGTGGCAGGATCTCCGGCAAAACCCGTTAAGCTTCGCTTTAAGCAAGACATCATTGATAAGCTGCTCGCCCTGCAAATCTACACGTGGGATGAAGCCAAGTTCGAGGCACTTCGCGCTTTCATCTGCAGTAATGATATTGAACAGTTGATCATTGCAGAAGCAAACTATGAAAGTGGCGAATAGCACTGAAATGAGGAAAATTTTCAGCGATATGTTATAATCTCGCTCCGTTGTAACGAGAACACTTGTTGCAAGCTTGAGAATTTCCCGGGATTCGGCTCGTTCCAAACACCATGAGTCAGAGTTTTTAACTACGATGGGATACAAGCAAACCCAGATGTTAGAGCGCCACCTCGGCGCTCTATTCGTTATGACGGGAAGGAACTTTGCTCGATAGTGATGATCACATTCTGTTTAAGTAAGGGAGCCCGATAGCGGTTCAGAAAGTGTCACTCGGACAATACTCACAACACGATATCCATCTCCTGCAAGCAGTCATTTCTGTTTGTCTATGAAGAGGATAAGAAGGAGCTTAACAGGCTCCTTTTACATTTTAGGGCTTGCGAATAGCGCGTAAATCAGAACATCGCTTAACGACCGTCCCTTAAACTAGCCTAAGGCGCATTTAACACAACCTTTTGAGTATTTTCGGAAAAATATAGCGAGAAAATTTGCTATTGAGCGAAGGTTAAACTAACACTCAATCATTACGGAGGATGAAGAGAACAATAATAAGAGGCGATATGAATCATTTAATATCTGTAGGTGCACTGGAGTCCTTTTTGGTTGCGATCAGTGTGCTTTTCCTGGGGCATTTCATTAATGCTAAGCTACCGATCTTAAAGAAATTCAACATACCTGAGCCGATTGTAGGGGGCTTAATCGTTGCCTGCATCATTACTGCTCTTCATTTTAACGGCGTCGATTTGGAGTTCGACTTACCGTTGCAAAACACATTCATGCTGATGTTCTTCGCTACCGTTGGTTTGGCAGCAAATTACACTCAGTTAATGAAAGGGGGCGCGAAGGTTTTCATCTTCTTAGCAGTCGCGTCGTTCTACATCATCATTCAAAACGGTGTCGGTGTTTCACTGGCAGCGGCATTGGGTTTAGATCCGCTGATGGGGCTTATCGCTGGTTCGATTACTCTATCAGGTGGTCACGGCACGGGGGCGGCGTGGTCACAAACTTTCCAAGACGTTTACGGTTTGAATAACGTATTGGAAATCGCGATGGCGTCAGCAACATTCGGTTTGATCATCGGTGGTATCATCGGTAGTCCGGTTGCGCAGCGTCTGGTCGAAAAGAACAACATCGAATCTGAGTATGGTCGTGGTGGTCGAGATGCCAAAACCCACGAGAAATTCCCGGAGTTGGTGACGTACAACGAGTACGAAGAAGACAAAGTAACCGCGAAAAAAGTGGTTGAGAAACTGTTCTTCCTATTGATCTGTGTAACAGGTGCTAAGTACGTAGAGCAATGGGTGAGCACTTACGACATTCAATGGCTGATGATTCCAGACTTCGTTTATGCGTTGTTCATTGGTGTGATCATCACTAACTTCTTGGAAGTGACCAAGATTCGTAAGTTGGATGCCGAAACGGTCGACATGTTAGGTACGGTGTCGCTGTCTCTGTTCCTAGCGATGGCTCTGATGAGCTTGAAACTATGGAACATCTTTGACCTAGCGATCCCATTCTTGGTGATTCTAGGCGTGCAGTCAGTGATTCTGGCTATCTTCACCTACTATGTAACGTTCAAGGTGATGGGTAGCAACTACGATGCTGCGGTTATCGCAGGTGGTCACTGTGGTTTCGGTTTGGGTGCAACCCCAACGGCGGTAATGAACATGGGTTCAATCGTTAACCGCTTTGGTCCGTCACCACAAGCGTTCATGGTTGTGCCGATTGTTGGTGCCTTCTTCATCGACATCGTTAACTTGATCATTCTACAAGGCTACATCTCGTTCCTTGGCTAGATAGATTAAGACGCCAAATAAAACAAAAGGTCACAGTATTGCTGTGACCTTTTTTGTTTCTGGCGCTTGCCAACGACGAACTTCGTCAGTCTATACGCAAGCTTTCATTTTCAAGCGGTTCTTGTTGTCGCGATTAGCAAGGACTTGCTGGTGGTCATCAATCGTCCCCAGTGTTTTCGCCATGCGATCGTAAAGCACAACGTTCACCGTCGCGGCTAGGTTCATACAACCGTGAGTCGGTACGTACACCACGTGATGCGCCTTATCGACCATCTCTTGCGGCAGTGAGCCGTCCTCCGGTCCAAACACATAAATCGCGTTCTCTGGGTGAGTGAAGTGCGGCAGTGCTGTTGCGCCGACCACTAACTCAACACAAACAATTTCCACATCGTCGGCAACATTAGCAGTGAGGTCTTCCATCTCCACTAATTGAATACGTTCTTGTGAGTTCTGGGTGTCGGTCTGGAACTTTACTGCGCGGCTGTAGCGAGTGCCGTTGTAACGAACTTGCGCAGCGTCGTAGCAGCCTGCGGCTCGTAATACAGCGCCAACGTTGGTTGGACTCTTTGGGTTGTACAGTCCAATAATGGCTGTTGGCTTGGTGGTCATGGTTGGTGTTCTGCTTTTCAAAAATTCTAGATAATAGCGCTGAGCGCATTAAGCGAGGGATTATGAACTTAACCACGCCGAAGCGCTATTGCTATAGGCTGATTATTTTTGCGTTGAAGCAAAGAGAATGAAGATTGATGGTGCTGAAAATGAAAAAGCGAGGACAGTACCTCGCTTTTGATGTGTGGTTTTGCTTGTGCTTGTTAGTTCACGGTGCGGCTGAACTTGATGCTAGCTGTCCAAGCAAGCACACCGATGAAAGCGTAAATCCCAACGTTCATCCAACCTGCATCTGGAATCGCGCTGAACGGGTTTGGCGCAAGAATCGCGTGCAGTGGTAGATTGAAAATTGCTGAGAAGAACTCATCCAGACCATAGAAGTTGAACATTGCAATCGGCATCCAGCGTAGCGCGTAAATACCAATCAAGATCACCAACAGTGGTGAGTTCACTTTCTGTGAGATTGCCATTGCGGTTAGTGCGAGCGGCAATAACAACACGCCAGCTACCACCATTCGAAGCAAGAATTCAATCCAGTTCAGCAGCACGAAGCCCAATGATGCTTGGCGATACAATAACGCCAGCTGGTGGTCCGTTGAAACATTCAACATCCACAGCATAAAGTCGGCAGCGAAAACCAATACCGAGCACACCAATGGAATCACCAATAAACCAAACGTCAGCTTCACCAGATGGGTTTTTACGTCACTGACAGGCATACTGCGCCAAAACATGATACTGCCCTCTGAGCGCTCTTTACGCAGCGTTCTCGGGAAGTATTGAGTGCCAAGCAGGATGGACAATAAACCAATGCCACCTGTGATCAGCATGTTGACGTCATCGCCTAGTTCTTTGTGGATGTCACTGACATCACCACCAAGGCTCATTTGGAAGAACATATTGTGTTGCAGTGTCGAGCTACTCATCAAGCTGACGAACAGCAGCACGCCACAGGCAAACATAAACAACGGCACACGTGTAACCAATGGGTTCTCTAGCCATTCTTTACGCAACATCGCGACAATCGATTTCATTATGCTGCCTCCTTCTGCAATGCCAAGAACAGATCCGCTAGCTTGACGCCATACACATCACCCAGCCCAGCGGCTTGCTCTGCGTATTGGGATGACAGCAACCATTTAGTCGTGCCTAAGCCCTTTTGCGATGACAGTGGTTTCAGCGCTTCGATTTGTGCGCGATGCTCATCAATGGCATCAAGAATGAAGTAATCCTCGCTGATGCTGTCCATTGAGGTTTGTAGGACCGGTCGACCGTGTTTAAGAATCAGCACGTCCGTCAGTAGGTGTTCGATTTCCGATACTTCATGGCTCGCTATGATCAGCACACGCTCGCCATCGTGAAACCATTCCAGCAAATGACGGTAGAAGGTATCGCGATAAACCAAATCCAAGCCAAGCGTTGGCTCGTCCAGAATCAGAATTTGCGTATTGGTCGCGATGACGACAGCCAAGTGCAATTGCACCTTCATGCCTTTGGATAGGGATTTGATGCGTGCGCGCGGCTTGATGTCGGTTTGACGAAGCATGGCATCGGCTTTGCTGCGATTAAAACCTGGGTGTACGCCCTCGGTGTAATCGAGCAGCTGAGCAACCGTCATCCAGTTTGGTAGAACGTTCACATCTGAGATGTAAGACAAGCTCTGCATGATTTTGTCGCGTTGCATGATTGGCTCAAAGCCGTTGATGCGAATGGTGCCCTGATATTCGTGTGCACCGAGTAGGGCGTTAATGAGAGTCGATTTACCCGCACCGTTATGACCTAGCAAGCCAAGCACTTGACCCGCTTGTAGATCAAAGCTCACGTCATGCAGTGCTTCACCCAGCTGACGATATTGCTTGGAGACGTGTTTTACACTGACTAATGCGCTCATTGGTCACCTTCAATATGTGTTTGGATTTGTTGGATAAATTCATCAAGTGACATATCCAGACGTTGTAGTGTGTCGGCGATCTGCGGAATTTGTTGTTCAAGGAAACGGGCTTTTTCATCAGCAAGCAGCTGTTTTTTTGCACCTTGGGCGACAAACATGCCTTGCCCACGTTTCTTCTCAATCAATCCTTCATCAACCAATAACTGATAGCCCTTCATGACCGTCAGGTGGTTGATCTTCATATCCGCAGAGACACTGCGTACCGAAGGCAAAGCTTCGCCCTCTTGCCAGATGCCTTGCAATATTTGCTGGGTGATCTGGTCAGCCAACTGACGGAAAATCGGTTGGCGATCATGCCAATGCGTCAT
The DNA here is from genome assembly GCF_022347645.1 of Vibrio sp. MMH1-50. Classification (NCBI taxonomy): domain Bacteria; kingdom Pseudomonadati; phylum Pseudomonadota; class Gammaproteobacteria; order Vibrionales; family Vibrionaceae; genus Vibrio; species Vibrio sp. MMH1-50. The sequence continues at coordinate 127,397 of NZ_JAKRGG010000008.1, read as the reverse complement.
GATTGGTTTCCTTGGCTGAGTTGGTGTTATATATATGTATAACACCTTGGCGGTGGGATAGAAAGCGCCAATCTTCTTGCGCTGTTTTCTCAATCACTTTTGCCGATGAAATTTCGACAAAGTTTGCACCAGAGTTTCACGCAAAATTTGTACGCAATCGCATACGTTTTTGCCCCTAAAAACTGGCAAAAAATTAATCACTTCTCATAAGTTGAGAAGCGCTAAAAAAACGAGAAAATTGCGCCACAAAATTTGGTGAAAAAGTGTGTTTTTTCATTGAGTGAGAATTGGGTGAATATCCGAGTAATTGCTTTCTTATTTAATGAGAATTTAGTGGGTTTGGACCCTAGAAAACCACACGTTCAGTAGGCACTCTGACCTGCCTAAATACCGCTCAACCTGCGAGTTGTTACTCAAAGGATGAGAAAAAGGAGGCAAAGAGGTTTTATGAATCAGGTCATTTCTGTCGGTCCACAAGAGTCGTTTCTCGTCGCTATTTGTGTGTTGTTCTTGGGACAATTCGTTAACGCTAAATTACCGATCTTAAAGAAATTCAATATTCCCGAGCCAATCGTGGGTGGTTTGATTGTCGCATGTGCGATCACCGCGATGCATTTCAATGGCGTGGACTTAGTTTTCGATTTACCGCTGCAAAACACTTTCATGTTGATGTTCTTCGCTACCGTTGGCTTAGCAGCGAATTACACCCAGTTGATTAAAGGCGGCGCTAAGGTGTTTATCTTCTTAGCCGTGGCATCGGTGTACATTCTTATTCAAAACGCGGTCGGTGTCTCTTTGGCAACCGCGCTCGGCTTAGACCCGCTAATGGGCTTGATTGCAGGCTCGATTACGCTGTCTGGCGGTCACGGTACAGGCGCAGCATGGTCGCAAACCTTCCAAGACATGTACGGCTTGCACAACGTTTTAGAAGTGGCAATGGCATCCGCTACCTTTGGATTGGTGATTGGTGGCATCATCGGCAGCCCAGTAGCGCAGCGATTGATCGATAAACGTAACCTTGAATCTGAATACGGACGCACCAACCAGACTCACGAGCGTTTTCCTGAATTGGTGACCTACAACGAGCACGAAGAAGACCGCGTAACCGCGAAGAAAGTGGTCGAGAGTTTATCGATCATTCTATTGTGTGTTACTGGTGCCGATTACTTAGAAGGCTGGGTGAGCAGTTTCGGCATCAAATGGTTGATGATTCCAGACTTCGTTTACGCGCTGTTTATCGGTGTGGTGATCACCAACATCATGGAAGTGACCAAAGTACGCAAAGTGGATGTTGAGACGGTCGATATTCTTGGTACGGTTTCTCTGTCTCTGTTCCTAGCGATGGCGCTAATGAGCCTAAAACTGTGGAACATCTTTGATTTGGCAATCCCGTTCCTCATCATTTTGGCGGTGCAATCGGTGATTCTGGCGGTTTTCGCTTACTACGTGACATTCCGTGTGATGGGCAGCAACTACGATGCAGCAGTCATCGCAAGTGGTCACTGTGGCTTTGGGCTTGGCGCAACTCCAACGGCAGTAATGAACATGGGCTCTATCGTTAACCGCTTCGGTCCATCACCACAAGCCTTTATGGTGGTGCCTATTGTTGGCGCGTTCTTTATCGACATCGTCAACCTAGTGATTCTGCAAGGCTGTATTTCTTTTATTAAGTAACCAGCCACGCTCCACAAAACAAAAGCCAGTCCCGAGAGACTGGCTTTTTTGATCGGCTTAGAGCAATAGGCATCAACAATTTAGATTACTGGAATGAGCCATGTCCTTTAAATTTATCAATGACTAATATTCGGTTTGTTGAGGACGTTACTGATGCGAAATCGTCGGACATTTATCATCAGTAATTTCCTTTTCTCCTTATAAGACTCTAGCTAATTGCCCGTCGCATCCATCATCGCGACGGGCTTTTTTTATTCCTGCCAAACGGACGTTGCGACGGAATTACAAGAACGCTTTGTATGGCAATTCTGGTTCATTTTTGAAGATATCGCTAAAGCCACGGAAGTGTTGGTAGTGCATGCGACCTTTATCGGTAGGGAAGGTGTATTTGCCTCCCACTTGCCAGAAGAACGGTGCGAACTTGTATTGCAGGCGGTCTTTCTTCATGTTCCACAACACTTCGATTTCGCGTGGGTCGTTTTGGAAGTTCGCCCAAATATCGTGGTGGAATGGCATCACGACATCACAATTCAATGATTCTGCTGCGCGTAGGATGTCAGAAGACGTCATTTTGTCTGTCACGCCGCGTGGGTTCTCACCGAAAGATAACAGTGCCACGTCGATTTGGTATTCGTTGCCGTGTGCTGCGTAGTAGTTCGAGTAGTGTGAGTCACCAGAGTGGTAAACCGAGCCGCCTGAAGTTTCAATCAGGTAGTTCACCGCGCGTTTGTCCATGCCGTCGAGGATTTCTTTATCGTAAGAAGAAGTGCCTTCTGGCAGCGTGACAAGTGCAGTACGGTCGAAAGAATCCAGTACGCGGATCTTCATGTCGCCGACCTCAAGTACATCGCCCACTTTCGCGACTACACAACGCTCTTCTGGCACGCCCCAGCCCATCCATAAATCGACACACGCTTGTGGACCGATGAACTTCACGTGGTCACCACAGTTTTGCAGTACCGCTGCCGCGACGTTCACGTCGATATGGTCTGCGTGGTCATGGGATGCCATCACAGCGTCGATCTCTTTGATAGCAAATGGGTCAAGTGGGAAAATAGCAGTACGCAGGTTTGGTTGCAGTGCTTCGACACCGCCCATACGCATCATTTGGTGCTGGTTCTTCATGAAGGCGTTCTTTTGCGTCTTTTTGCCCGTACCACACCAGAAGTCGATAGAGATGTTGGTGTTGCCCTCACTCTTCAACCAGATACCTGTACAACCTAGCCACCACATCGAGAATGTATTTGGTTCTACCACCGTATTTTCGATCTCTTCGTTTAACCAGGTACCCCACTCAGGGAATGTATTTAGGATCCAAGATTCACGAGTGATTTCATTTACTTTACTCATAGCAACACCTTTTTGTTTCACAATTTTTATTAAATTTGGGATGTAGGGAGCCGAGCGCCTTAATTTGTGGTTAAGGCACTGAGCTGAATTGTTTTTATTTATTTGAGAAAGAGGCTAGGGCGCGTTAGACCAGAATGACCTGTGTCCCTTGTGCTTCTATCGCTTTGATGACCTCTGGGTTGGCGTTTTTGCCAGTGATCAGAATGTCGATTTTCTCGGTAGGACAGAACAACATGCCCGTTCTGTGACCCACTTTGGAGCTGTCTACCACGACGACGAGCTTGTCGATTTGCTCAAGCATTTGCTGCTCAGCCACCGCGGTTAACATGTCGGCTTTGTAGAGTCCGGCTTCGGTTAACCCTTTACCCGAGGTGAACATCCAATTGCCTGCGTAACTGCCAAGCGAGTTGGGTGCCGGATTTAAGAACAGTTTTTGTGAACGGTTGTATTGACCGCCAATGATGATCACATCGTCATGGTCTTCATTGATCAGGTAGCTTGCCAATGGGAAGTAGTTGGTGACGATCTGCACGTCTTGCCCACACAACTTCTGCCCAAGTAGGAAAGCGGTCGAACCGCAGTTAATGACCACGCTGTCGCCAGGCTGACACAGCTCAGCGGCTTGCATCGCAATCAAGGATTTTTCTTCGTAATGCTCAGTGCTGTTGATGTTCAGCGGTGACCATTTTTTCTTTTCTGCTTCGACGCGTTCTGCACCGTTGCGTACTTTGCGCAGTTTGCCTAGCTCATCCAGCTTAGAGATATCACGGCGAGCCGTAGCTGGAGAGACGTTAAAGCTCTCAATAATGTGTGAGACGTTAATCGTCTGATTTTCTTCTAATAAAGACAGAATGCCATTGTGTCTTTGTACTTCATTCATACCCATCACCCTATTTGATTCAAATTCACCGAAATGTGTATCTAGTGATTATTTGGTGATTACTTGTGATTTGTTTTGATTCTATTAATCACGCTCTTGATTGTCAAATTCAAGACTGATGAAAATCTGAACTTCATCACAAGAATTTATAAGTTGTTGTATTTATTGGTAATTTAATTTTTGTATGTGATCCGCTTACCATTTGTAGGGTTTTTTGGAGGGCAAAATTGATAAATATCAAAATAATCACAAATGAGCATTGCGTGATTACTTTTGATTGTTAGAGTTTATTTCGTGAGCAAAAACTGAGTAGATTCTGCGACATCAGATGGAATCACTCTGACCTACATACGATTACAAATAAAAAACACTCTAGGGGTAAAGATATGGAGTTCTTGTACGACATCTTCTATATTTTTTACAGCCAAGTTATGACCAAAGCCCCACTACTACTGGGTTTGGTAACATGCATTGGCTATTGGTTGCTGAGAAGAGACGCCACCACCATCATTAAAGGTTCCATCAAAACGATCGTGGGTTTCATGCTGGTTCAAGTGGGTGCGGGCACCCTAGTTGCTGGCTTCAAACCTGTGATTTCCAAACTTTCTGAATACCACGGGCTAACCGGCTCGGTCATTGACCCTTACACCTCCATGATGTCTACCATGGAAGCGATGGGCGATAACTACTCTTGGGTGGGTTACGCCGTTCTATTGGCATTAGGTATCAACATCCTCTTGGTACTGTTCCGCCGCTACACGGGTATCCGCACCATCATGCTGACTGGTCACATCATGTTCCAGCAAGCAGGTCTGATTGCCGTATTCTACTTTGTGCTTGGCGCAAGCATGTGGGAAACCATCATTTACTCTGCGGTGTTAATGGCGTTGTACTGGGGTATCTCCTCCAACATCATGTTCAAGCCAACTGAAGAAGTCACCGGCGGGGCGGGTTTCTCTATTGGTCACCAACAACAGGTCGCGTCTTGGATTGCAACAAAAGTAGCGCCAAAACTGGGTGATAAGAACGACAGCGTTGACCACCTAGAGCTGCCTAAATGGCTACACATCTTCCACGATAGCATCGCAGCAACGGCGATCGTGATGACGGTGTTCTTCGGCATCATTCTGCTTTCATTCGGTCTTGATAACCTTCAAGAAATGGCGGGCACCACACACTGGACTATCTACATCCTAGAAACGGGTCTGAAATTCGCTGTAGCGATTCAGGTGATTGTTGCCGGTGTACGTATGTTCGTTGCTGAGCTGTCTGAAGCGTTCAAAGGCATCTCTGAGCGCGTGATTCCAAATGCGGTATTGGCTATTGACTGTGCGGCTATCTACGCATTCTCTCCAAACGCAATGGTATTTGGTTTCATGTGGGGTGCGCTTGGTCAGTTCGCTGCTGTATTGGCGATGTTGGCATTCGATGCGCCAATCATGATCATCCCTGGCTTCATCCCAATGTTCTTCTCTAACGCGACCATCGGCGTATTTGCTAACCACTTCGGTGGCTGGAAAGCGGTGATGAAGATCTGTTTCGTGATGGGCATCATCGAGGTTCTAGGTTCTGCTTGGGCTATCCACCTATTTAGCCAACACGGCACAGAATTCAATGGCTGGATGGGCATGGCGGACTGGGCACTAGTATTCCCACCAATCATGCAAGGTCTATCTGCATCGAAAATGTTCTTCTTCGTTCTTGTTGGTCTGTCTCTGGTTTACATGTTCTTCGCTTCTCGCAAGCTACGTGCTGAAGAAGACGCGCAAGGCACAGTAGAAATCAGTGAAGAGCCAGAAGTGATTGAAGCGGTAGAGCAAGCAATCAAAGCGAGTGACGGTCTGCGCCCAGTAAGCATCCTAGCAGTATGTGGTAACGGTCAAGGCTCATCGATGATGATGAAAATGAAGATCGGTAAATACCTAGAGAAGAAAGGCATTCCTCACGTGATGGACTCATGCGCAGTGTCGGACTACAAGTCGAAGCTTGCGAGCACAGACATCATCGTATCGTCGAAGCACCTGTCTGCGGAGATGGAACCAGGCGAAGGCAAGTTTGTACTCGGGGTGCAAAACATGCTTAACCCTAACTCCTTCGGTGACGAGCTACTCGACATCATCAATAAAAACTTTGTACCAGCAAAATAAAACAGCATAACCAAATACTTCTCTCAATGAAGAGATAAGAAACCAATAACAAACAGCGGATAACAACAGTGGTGCCGGGCTTCGGAAAGCCAAAGTCACGGCACCCAAACTGGAGATAGAACAATGGGATTAAAACAATCACTGATCGACAACAACTCAATCAAACTGCAAGCGCAAGCGTCGAACTGGCGTGAAGCCATCAAGATTGGTACGGACATGTTGATTGCCTCTGGTGCGATTCAGCCTTCTTACCATGACGCCATCATCAGCAGCGTGGAAGAGCTAGGTCCTTACATCTGCATCGCGCCTAACTTGGCACTGCCACACGCACGCCCAGAAAACGGCGTGATTCGAACTGCTTTCGCACTGGTTACGCTAGAAGAGCCAATCTACTTTGAAGGCGAAGACGAGCCAGTTGATGTGCTAATCACGCTAGCGGGTAGCTCTTCAGACGAGCACATGGAAGGTCTGATGGAAGTGACCCAAGTGTTGGATGACGAAGACAGTGAAACGGGCGTGGATTTGGACAAGCTTCGCCGTTGCCGCAGCAAAACCGATGTATTCAACGTGATTGATGAAGCTCTGGCTGTCACCGCCTAAGGAGAAATCATGTACAGCGAACTGAAACAACGTGTGCTCGAAGCCAACCTCAAACTGCCGAAATACGGTTTGGTGACCTTCACCTGGGGCAACGTGTCTGAGATTGACCGCGAGCGCGGCGTGATTGCGATTAAACCGTCGGGGGTGGAATACGATGGCATGCGCGCTGAGCACATTGTGGTGGTCGACTTAGACGGCAATGTGGTGGAAGGCAACATGAATCCATCCAGCGATACCGCGACCCACATTGAGATCTACAAAGCGTTCCCACAAGTGGGGGGCGTGGTGCACACCCACTCACGCAGCGCAACGATTTGGGCGCAAGCGGGGATTGATATTCCAGCACTAGGCACGACTCATGCCGATTACTTCTACGGCGACATTCCGTGTACTCGTAAGCTCTCACAACGCGAAATTGCCGAAGAGTACGAAAAGAACACCGGCTTAGTTATCGTGGAAGAGTTTCGTCAACGCCGCATCGACCCAATGGCAGTACCAAGCGTGATTGTTGCAGGGCATGCGCCTTTCTCTTGGGGCACCAACGCCGACGATGCAGTGCACAACGCAGTGGTATTGGAAGAGATTTCTGCCATGGCATTAGCAACGCGTTCACTCAACAGCGGCATCAAGATCCAGCCTGAGCTTTCAGACAAACACTACCTGCGTAAGCACGGTGAAAACGCCTACTACGGGCAGAGGTAACGACATGTACAAAGTGCTTGCTTTAGATTTAGACGGAACTGTACTCACCGATGACCACAGCATTCACCCAGAGGTGAAAAAAGCGATTCAAGAAGCGCAGCAGAAGTGTCACGTGGTGATTGTCACCGGACGCCATCACACCGCGGCACGCCCGTATTACGATGAGTTGGGTCTTACCACGCCTATCATCTGCTGCAACGGCACTTATGTTTATGACTACCACAATGACCGAGTGCTCAAGCACAACTCCATCGATAAGGAAGATGCGCTGACGTTCATCGCCTTGGCGAAGGAGTTTCAGGTCAAGATGGTGATGTACGTAACCGATGCCATGACGTACTCAAACTACAACCCAATTCACTACATGGAAGCGTTGGAAAAGTGGGCGAAAACCGCGCCTGAGCACCTTCAACCGAAGATCTACAAAATCGACTCGTTCAGCGAAGAAGTGCGCAATACCGAGTTCGTGTGGAAATTCGTGGTGGAAGGCTTACCAAGCTCGGTAGAACGTTTGATTGAAAACCCATGGGTGAAAGAGAAATTCAACGGCGAACGCTCGTGGTCGAATCGCATCGACTTCGCAGCAAAAGGCAACAGCAAAGGTTTAAGACTGGCGGAATACGTTTCTGAGCTGGGTTATCACCCGAATCATGTCATTGCCGTGGGCGATAACCACAATGATATTTCCATGCTCCGTTACGCCGGATTAGGCGTTGCCATGAATAACGCAGACGAGACGGTACGTTCAAGCGCCCGTTTGGTGTGCGAAACCGATAACAATAACGACGGCTTAGCTCGTCTGATACGTGAAAAAATTCAAGGATAAGCATCATGACCAAACCAATGATTCAAATCGCTCTAGACCAAACTAACCTAACTGACGCCGTGGCGGTTGCAAGCAATGTACACAGCTATGTCGATGTGATTGAAGTGGGCACCATTCTCGCGTTCGCAGAGGGGATGAATGCGGTCTCAACACTGCGTAAGAACCACCCAGACCATATTCTAGTGTGCGATATGAAGACCACTGATGGCGGCGCGATTTTGTCTCGTATGGCGTTTGAAGCAGGCGCTGACTGGATTACGGTTTCAGCCGCAGCGCACATTGCGACCATTGAAGCATGTAAAAAAGTCGCGGATGAGTTTAGCGGCGAAATCCAAATCGAAATCTACGGCAACTGGACGATGGAAGATGCGCAAGCGTGGGTGGATCTTGGCATCACTCAAGCGATTTACCACCGTTCTCGCGATGCAGAGTTGGCAGGGGTTGGCTGGACAGACGCTGACATCAGCAAGATGCGCCAACTCTCTGAGCTAGGTATCGAGCTCTCTATCACGGGCGGTATCGTGCCAGAAGACATCTACCTATTTGAAGGTATCAAAGCGAAAACCTTTATCGCAGGTCGCGCATTGGCGGGTGACAAAGGGCAAGAGACCGCAGAAGCACTGAAAGCGCAAATCGACCGTTACTGGAACTAGGGGGCGACATGTATCAGAACCTACAACGTCATCGTGTTGGCTTGTATGAGAAAGCGTTGCCGAACGAGTTGAGTTGGGAAGAAAAACTCAGCGTGACCAAAGAGTTGGGCTTCGACTTTCTTGAGATCTCGGTGGATGAATCAGACGAGCGCCGCAGCCGCTTAGATTGGGACGACGAGACGATCTACGCCCTGCGTCACCAGTGCGAACGTTATGGCATGCCATTGCAGTCGATGTGTTTGAGCGCGCACCGCAAGTTCCCGTTTGGCTCGGCTGATCCGAAGATACGCGAGCAAGCCGTGCTGCACATGGAAAAGGCGATCGCATTGGCGTACAAACTTGGCGTCCGTACCATTCAATTAGCTGGCTACGATGTGTATTACGAGCCAGCAAACCGTGCCACGCATTTGCGCTTTATTGAAGGTATGAAGGAAGCGGCGAAACTGGCAGAGCGCGCAGGCGTGATGCTTGCTGTTGAAATCATGGACACCGATTACCTCAACTCATTGAGCAAGTTTGAGGTACTTAATCGCGAAGTGAATTCGCCGTATTTCACTGCTTATCCAGACGTGGGCAATATCTCTGGTTGGAACTATGACGTGTGTACTGAGCTGAAATTGAGTAAGCCACACATTACCCAAATCCACCTTAAAGACACGTATCGCGTGACGCCAGAATACAAAGGTCAGTTCCGCGATCTAGTGATTGGCGATGGTGAAGTGAACTTCGATGCCATCTTCCGCACACTCAAAGAGACAGACTGCGTCGTGCCACTGGTGATTGAGATGTGGGCGCATGATGAACATTGGCGTGCGCACATTCAAACCGCCCAACAGCGCTTAAATCAAGCGTGTGATCATGCGGAATTACCAAGGTTGTTTGCCGCATAATTCTCTCTAAACCGTATAAACAGTTATACCCAAGTAACCTCGAGATGCGTGGTTCAGCGAAAGTGACTTGGTTTGCAGACGCGGCAACGATTTGAAGATCTAGTGGTTCTAAATCAAAAATCGTTAACAAAGTATGGAAGCCAAGGCAATTCGCCCTTCGGGAACGAGTCACAGAAACAATTTCTTCGTCAAACGACTTGGAAATAGCTCTCTATTACGCTGCTTCGTTTTCCTTGAACTTGAGTCAGTGACTCGTTCTGAATCCTGCATCTTGAAGTCACTTGGGTATACATGCTCCGGTGCTCGTTATTGGGCACCGTTTTCCCATCGTGGGAACGTGCAGTTTTTAACCCTCGTGAAAACTGCACTCTTTCGTTTCATTGGTTGACTTACCATCAGGGTTGGCGCAAAGTTGCGCTTTGTCGTTATGAAACCCCGTTAATCTGAATGAAATTACTCCATCTGCAACTTTTCTGGTACGAAAAACATCACACCCTATTGGAGATGGAAGACCTGCCAATTCTCACCCCAGCGCAAGAGCAAGAACTGCGTGAGTGGGCGAAAACACGCCGCAAAATCCTCAGCTACGAAGTGCATCAACAGCCTTGGGTAAAAGTGAACGTCGACGGTTTCTCATCGATTTTAGAGCTCAAACCAAATGGCACGCTGGTGGAAAAAGACTTGTTCAGTGAGCGTGGCTTACAGGGTTTATGGAAGGTCAGCGACGGCTTCTTGTTTATCAAAGTCATCAGCGGTGAATTCATCGTCGAATACCAAATTGTTGGTAACACCGAAAACAATGTGCACAGTGGTATCGAGTACATCAACGGCAAAATCAGCACCTACAGCAAATTTGCCAAACTCGCGAATAATTAAGCCGATTCAATTCGATGTAGAGAAAGGAGCCTAAGTGCTCCTTTTTTGTTGTGGATAGAAATTCCCAACTATTCTTACTTCAAGCAATGAAATCAATGCGTTAATATCCGAGTCATTACCTTATTTCAAACAGTAGCAGGAGGCATGAATCGTGTCTGAAAAAATATCGACGTCGGCGCTGGCAAAAATGCGTCAGATAGAAGCCAAGCTGCTGTTTGCTGATCTGAAACGCGCAGGCTACATCGTTCGCCAAGACGAGAAATGGATTTTGACCGAAGAGGGCGCCAAGTTTGGCGGTGAGTATGTCGATCACCCTAAATTTGGGCAGTTCATTGTTTGGCCGACTAACTTGCACATCGAGCTTGCTGCGACGTCTGGCAAAACCTACAGCGCAACCCAGTTGGGTGAGAAGCTTAAGCTCAATGCCAAGCGTATGAACCAGCTGTTAAGTGAATTAGGCTGGATCAGTAAATCCGAAGAAGGTTGGAGCTTAACCGAAGCCGGAATCCGCGCTGGTGGGCAGCAGAGAACCGATAAAGAGTCGCAGAATACCTTTGTGGTGTGGCACGACGTAGTGCTACGTAACAAGCGTCTCAAGCAGTCTGTGATTGAGTTTTTAGGTCAAGATGCCGAGTCCCATTCGACAGATAAGTCGTTTTCTAGTTTTCGCCAGAAGTTTGAAGCTAAGCACCGCACTTTAGACGGGCATTATGTTCGTTCTAAAGGAGAACTGCTGATCGATAACTGGCTGTATTTGGCAGGAGTAGTGCACGCTTATGAGCGTCAACTGCCGATCGACCAAGAGGTGACAAGCGATTTCTACCTTCCGGGTGGCAAAGTCTATCTGCAGTTTTGGGGCAGCGACACCGGTGAGATGTTAGAAGCGGAGCGAGAGAAGATTCGAGCGGTGTACGAGCAGCATAACTTCAACCTCATTGAGGTCGAACCGAGTGAGTTAGATAAACTCGATGAGGTATTGCCAAAACGTCTGCGCCAGTTTGGTATTCAAGCTTATTAAACGCCTCGCTAGCGGTTGTTTAGATTCCTACACCTTCAAACCTGCCAGTCTCTAAAAACGAAAAAACCCGTGATGACTCACGGGTTTTGTGTATTCAGCGTTTATCTTTGGGTGTTACCCGAAGGATTAGAAACCTTTGATGTTTTCCGCTTCTAGCTCAGAGAAGTACTTAACAGTCTTCACTTTAAGCTCTTGTTGTGAAGGCTCATCACAAACGATCACTGCTTTAGGGTGTAGTTGAAGTGCAGAAACCGTCCATAGGTGGTTTACGCTGCCTTCTACTGCTGCTTGTAGAGCAAGTGCTTTGTTGTGACCAGTTACTAGGATCATCACTTCTTCAGCGTCTAGTAGCGTGCCAACACCGATAGTTAGTGCGTACTTAGGAACTTGGTTGATGTCGCCATCGAAGAAACGAGAGTTCGCGATACGAGTGTCTTCAGTTAGTGTCTTGATGCGAGTGCGAGAAGACAGAGAAGATGCTGGCTCGTTAAATGCGATGTGACCGTCGTTACCTACGCCGCCCATGAATAGGTTGATCTTGCCGTAAGACTTGATTTTGTCTTCGTAACGTTGGCATTCCGCTTCGTGATCTTCCGCGTTACCGTTAAGAAGGTTGATGTTCGCTTCTTGGATGTTCACGTGGTTGAAGAAGTTGTTGTACATGAATGAACGGTATGATTCTGGGTGATCCGCAGGGATACCGATGTACTCGTCCATGTTGAAAGTCACAACGTGTTCGAAGCTCACTTCACCTGCTTGGTAAAGTTCGATCAATGCTTTGTAAGTTGCTAGAGGAGTGCCACCAGTAGGTAGACCCAGAACGAACGGACGCTCAGCAGTTGGTTTGAAGTCGTTGATGCGCTTAGCGATGTGTGCTGCTGCCCACTTGCCTACTTGTGCTGCTTGAGCTAACGGGATAAGTCTCATTTTGTGCCCCTAGTTATTGGAATTTAAGATGTCCTGAAACATTAATTCGCATTATAAAATAAGTAATGACGATCTGCTATTGTTTTAGGTCAAAATTTTGCTTTTTCTTTAACCAATGTTGCTTTTCTCAACAGTTTTCACGTTTGCTTGTTGCGATTACCCTCTTATATAGAGTGCGTTAGACTAGTTGATTAGCGTTTAAAATTTATGACTGAAAAAAAGTTTTTTGGCTGAATGAGCGAGCCAAATTGAACCGAGTTGCGTAGGAGAAGGGGAAGAAAAATGCCGAAGTTATGATCTCACGCAATCTATGGTGTGGCACGGCGTTTCTTCCTTAACCATACTTAAAGTGTGTTTATTGCTGAGGGAATCGCAATGAAAAACGACTTAGACGCAACCAAAGTGCTGCAAGCATACGAATGTGTGATGAACAACGGCACGCCTACCGAGTTTGGCAAGATGTATGAAGGGGTAGAAGCCTTTTCTGATTACGACGGCTATAACGTGTTTCTGAGAGGCAATGGCGTGGAGCTCAAAGTGGGTTTCCACAACACCTATCAGTTGGAGTATGACCAAGAGCATCTTAAAGACAGCTTCTTGAAGAAGGTCGCCATGCTGGCGAAGTGAGTGCTCGCCGGATAAATAGGTTTACTAAAAAATGAAAAAGCCCTTTGGTGAAACACCTCTGGGCTTTTGGAAAAGAAAAATTTTTGCAACTCCACAGAATGAAACATTCTGAGGATTAACCAAGCATTAAGGCTTGGCAGAGTCGGTTAATCGTCTTCTGCTAGGCTCTCTTCTGCGTAGTCATCTGACGCCTCTGGTTTGTTACGACCATTTAGCGTGTGGAAGCGTTTGCGACCACGAGCTAATTGTGTGTATTTTAACCAAGTGCGCTCGATCTTAGTTTTCGCTTTGCCTGGGTTTTCCAGAACTTTTACGAAGTGTTTCTCTTCGCTGTTCTCAGGTGTCAACTCGCCTGACTCTAGGCCAAGCATAGTATCCCCATAAATTGTTAGGATTTCCTCTTCCGAAAGAGTAAAATCGCCAGACTTTGCAAAGCCGCGTGGGAATTTTACGTTGTCGTAAAAACGTTTTTTGCCATGACGAAATTCAGTGTCAGACATATCAACAGCCTCTGTAACCGTTATTGATGAATGTGATGAATTACGGCGAAAATTAGGCGCAAAGCTAACAAAAGAAAAACAAAACTTTTTTGTCGTCAAAATTTTAATTAGTTGTTAATCTGGTTTTATATTGACCAGGAGATGGTTTATGGATGTAAAGGTCTTTCGAACATTTTTAGAGCTGGCAAAGGTTCGTCACTTCGGACGAGCTGCTGAGAACTTGTACATTACTCAAGCCGCTGTGAGCGCACGCATCAAACAACTCGAAAGTTATTTCGATACGCAGTTGTTTATTCGTGATCGAAATAACATAAAGTTGACCTCCGCAGGTGAACGTTTAATAGGCTATGCCGAGGTGATGGTGACCACCTTGCAGCAAGCCAAACTCGAATTATCCCTCGAAGATGGCAAAGCGTTACAGCTCACCATGGGTGGTACGCCGAACATTTGGGATGCTTACCTGCAAAACTGTTTGAGTGTCGTAACGGACTCGTTTGGTGGTTACGGTTTTATGGCGGAAGTCATGGGACGTGAGATGCTAAGCCGCAGCCTATTGGAACGTACACTCGATATGGCTTTCGCCTTCGATCAAATCAAAGCGGATGAGCTTAACTGCAAAAAAGTGGCTGACGTGGTGTTGGTGCTGGTGTCTACCGAACAAGATTCTCTTGATACGGTGTTTAACAAGAAATACGTTTACGTTGATTGGGGTACGCGCTTCGCTTCAGAACACGCAGAACGCCACCCGAAAATCCCAGCACCTTACCTTCGCACTTCTACCGCTCGTATCGCGTTAGACTTCGTTTTAGAGAAAGGTGGCAGTGCATACCTACCAGCGTCTCTGGTAGAGCCGTTTATTGCAAGTGGGCAGCTCCACAAGGTGTCTGGCGTAGAAGATTGGTACCGTCCTATCTATTTGAGCTATCGTAAAGCCAGCACGTCTGTAGAAGCGATTAAGCAGGTTGAAGAAATCGTAAAAGAGATTGACCCGTTAACGGCGTACAGTTTGCAGCAAATTGCGGACATTCCTGCAGACGAGTAATTTCTGCTTTTGCGATCCAGTGCAAAATTAAACGAAAACCCCTTGGTGTGATGCCAAGGGGTTTTTTGTATGGGTTTCCGGAAATGCCGATATGTTTATAAATAAGTCGCCTTCTTGAAGCGAGAGTTGTGGCACTGTGAAGGTCGTTTTTGCTCCCGTTTATGCCAGTTTCTGACGAAGTGTTTCATCCAATGCGGCTTTGCCTGCGCCAGAGAAAGCGAGAGAAACGCTTGCTGCCAGCAGTGCTAGACCAAACTCGTAACCGTTATTCGACATAAACAAACCGTTTTCAAAGTGAACCGAGAAAATGGCGATCACCATGGTGAATGCTAAAGCCACGGCTGCTGGGCGAGTAAGTAGACCAAGCAAGATGAACAAGCCGCCAAAAAACTCTGCACTGCCAGCTAAAAATGCCATCAGCATGCCTGGACCTAAACCAATCGATGCCATCCATTGACCTGTACCTTCAAGACCATAACCGCCAAACCAGCCAAAAAGTTTTTGGGCGCCGTGCGCCATAAAGATGATGCCGACTGGAATGCGAAGAGCGAGTGCGCTGTAACCCGCGTTTGAAGTGGTGATTTTCTGTAGTAGTGCTTTCATGACTTTATCCTTTCTCGAATTTTTCTGATGAGGAGTGGTGACTCCCTTGCTGTTGAAACCAGTGTAGGTAGGAGGAGAGAAAGAAAAAATTGGGGCAATTTGATGTTCTCGTTCGATAAATTCGATGGAACGTTTTTAACTGAATAAATACAGATATTTAGATTGTTATTAGGTGTTGTTTATTGGCTGCTGCTGTGGTGGTTTTGATTATGGAAATCGCAAAATTTCGAATAACTTTCCGAACGTGTTTTGTATTTTGAAGCAAGAATTCCGTAAATGCAGAGCAAAAAAAAGAGCACAGTAACCAGTGCTCTTTTGCTTTTACGATTAACAAGGGAGAAAGGAGTTTTTATAGATTCATTAAGCTTTCAAGCGAGTCTTCCACACTATGGTAGTGATAAGTGCGAATATTCACACCATCAGTCGCATTGATTTGAATTTCTGAAATCTCGTTATCAGAGTCGCGTTCGATAATCCCTATCGAGTGCTCGACTGATTTACTGGTAATAACCTTGTGATTTCTAAGTACAATCACGCACGTATGTAAGTCCATGCCAATTCCCTTTAGCCGACGTTGTTGTGTTGTTCTGATCTAACTTTAGTGCACAAATTTACTAATGCCAAAATTTCTCAATATTGAGTTCCGAAAATGGCTAATCTACAGTAACTCCTCGTTCTACAATGAAGTTATACCGATCGAGTGGCGAGCAAGTTACCCACTCGTTAAACACCCACTGTGTACGCAAGGACAGCACTATGCTCATCCACCCACACACATCGTTGACCTTCGAACAATGTCAAAAAGCACGCATGGCACGTGACAGCCGTTTTGATGGGCGCTTTTACATTGCGGTGAAAACCACAGGGATCTTTTGTCGCCCGATCTGCCCAGCCAATTTGCCCAAAGAGGAAAACGTCGAGTACTTCACTGACAAGACGCAAGCTTTGAAGGCAGGTTATCGTCCGTGTTTGCGTTGTCGCCCGGACAGTGCGCCAGGATCATGGGCTTGGAAAGGGGTTGAAACCACATTCCAACGTGCGATCAAAATGATCGATCAAGGCGAGTTACATCATCACTCCCTTGCAGATCTCTCCGATCGTCTTGGGATCTCGGATCGTTACTTGCGCATGCTGTTCGAGCAATATTTGGGGATGTCACCTAAGCAATATGCGCAGTATCAGCAATTGATGTTTGCCAAGCAGCTTCTGCATTCGAGTTCGATGTCAGTCACCGAAGTCGGTTTTGCCGCGGGTTTTAACAGCACTCGACGTTTCAATGATGCGTTCCAAAAGATCCTTCAGCTAACGCCTTCTCAAGTGCGTAGAAAAGAGTTTGATGGCGTAGGGACGAATCGAATCGTGCTACCTTATCGCGGCGCTTTGCAC
Source organism: Vibrio sp. MMH1-50 (assembly GCF_022347645.1). Taxonomy (NCBI): domain Bacteria; kingdom Pseudomonadati; phylum Pseudomonadota; class Gammaproteobacteria; order Vibrionales; family Vibrionaceae; genus Vibrio; species Vibrio sp. MMH1-50. The sequence goes on along the minus strand of NZ_JAKRGG010000008.1, from coordinate 110,696 downwards.
TGGCAACACATGCTCGATTTTTATCGTCTGCGTGCGATTGAGGGAATGGAAGACGTTACACAAGACGCATACCAGCGCAATGTTCTACTCGATGATTGCCATGCGCGATTCAAGGTCACTCAAGGGGAGGGTTACCTTGAGATGGAGTTTGAGATTGAAGACGTCACGAAATTGCAGAATTTGGTGTCTGGTGTACGTCGCATGTTCGACCTTGATGCGGATATTTGCACGGTGGAGCAGCACCTTAATTACATCGCGCCAGGGTTGGTGAAAACCCAAGGGATTCGCATTCCGGGCGTCTGGAGTGCGTGGGAAGCCGGTGTACGCGCTGTGTTGGGGCAGCAAGTGTCGGTCAAAGCGGCTATCGGACAACTTAATTTGTTGGTAGAAACGCTCAGTAACGATCAGCAAGCGCGCCACTTTCCAACGCCAGAAGCCATTGCGAATGCCGATGTTAGCTTCTTGCGTATGCCGCAAAGCCGTAAAGACACACTCGTGCGATTTGCTCAGTACATGCAGCAAAACCCAGAAGCCGATCCGGAGCAATGGCTGGAATTAAAGGGCATTGGTCCGTGGACGGTGAGTTATGCGCAACTGCGTGGCCAATCTCAGCCCGATTGTTTTTTAGATAAAGACTTGGTGGTGAAGAAAGCCATGCCAAACTATCCGTCATTGAATGCTCATACTGCGTCGCCTTGGGGCAGTTACGCGACTTTTCACTTATGGAATCAATCATGAAATCACTTTATACGGTAATGCCAAGTCCGTTAGGCGCTGTGACCATTCAAGCTAACGATCAAGGTTTGCTGGGAATTTGGTTTGAAACGTGTACCACCAAACCAGACGAGTTGGGTGAGCGTGATGATCAACATGCAGTGCTCAGCCAGACTGTTACTCAATTGGAAGAATACTTTGCTGGGCTGCGTAACAAATTCGACTTGCCCCTTGCAGCGACAGGTACGGCTTTCCAAACTCAAGTTTGGGATGCGCTAACGACTATTCCTTACGGTGAGACATGGAGCTACCAAGATCTGGCAAATGCCATCGGTAATCCGAAAGCGGTACGTGCGGTGGGGCTGGCGAATGGTAAAAATCCAATCTCGATTGTGGTGCCGTGCCATCGTGTGATCGGCAAAAGTGGCAAGCTTACGGGCTATGCAGGCGGGGTAGAGCGAAAGCAACGATTACTCGCATTGGAGAAGGGCACGCCACTTTAAGTGAGACCATTCTCAGAATCCGGCAAGGTTTATCTTATTTGGCTAAATTTTGTGTAGGGTTGTTGTGCTAATAAACAATCCAGAGCAATGAAAAAGGATAATAAGGATATGTCTTTCAATACGGATTTTGATGCATTCATAAACCAAAGCTGGCAGCAACATGAAGCGCAGCCACAACAAACATACAATCAATTAGAACAAGCGCTTAGCGAGGTGGAAGACACTAACCATGCTGAGCGCATCTTACCCTTGATGTTGCACACATCCATTGGTCATCTGCACGACCCAAACCAGTTTCTCTCCAGTTTAGATAAGCTCGAAAATGGCGTAGCGACTCAGTGTCTAGCGCGTCAGAGAGCCAAAGCCGTTGCACAGTACTTCGTTGACCAAAATAAAGACCCGATTACGGATCTAGATGATGTCGATCAGCGTCGCGTGTTTGCTCAAATTGCTAACGAGCTGTCAGCAATGAATGAACTAGAGCAAGCGAGCACGTGGTTAGCAAAAGCAGCCAACGGTATAGATTCAGATCAAGCTGCCGAGCCTTTAGCGCGTTCAATTGCCATTACGGGTAACAACCTTGCCTGCCAATATGAAGAGCTTGAAACCCGCTCTGAGGTGCAAGTAGAACACATGCTAGAGGCTGCTACATTGGCGCTGGAGTATTGGAAGGTAGCGGGAGGTTGGATGCAAGAAGAGCGCGCAGAATATCGCTTAGCCATGAGTTTGCTCAAAGCAGGAAACCCACTCAAAGCCAAAGTGCACGCTGATCGCTGTGAAGCAATCTGTCGACAAAATGGAGAGGACGCTTTTGAGCTTTTCTACGCGCATGATTTGTTGATGTTGGTGCACTATCACTTAAGCCAAGCGAGTAAGCAAAAACTGACTGCGGATGACCAGAAGTATTGTGAGAACTCACCATTGGCGTAGCTAGAATACGTGAGAATAGAAAGTAGCAAATAACGGCTTGAACCTGATAACAAAAAGGCAGTTAAGCCCACTCAATTAGGATTAACTGCCTTCTGTTTTCTACTATGCCCAAGCGACTTCAAACGCAGGTTTCAAATCAAGTGATTCTCACTTAACTAAGCATCCGAGGTGACCTAGGTATACAAGGAATTAGTTGCCTTGATTTTGGCTTTGAAGCTTCTCTTTTGCTTCTTCAACTTTTGAGAAATCCAATCCCAACTCATCCACCGCTTCTTTGATTAGCACTGGGTTTTGCATCACTTGCGCCATCAGCATTTGTAGTTTGTCTTGTGGTAGACCTAGCTGGCTGATTGTTGCCATTGCCGCAAGAGGGTTTTGGGTCAGAGTCTGAAAAATCTCGTTGATTTGTTCGTCGCTGATATTGTTCTCTTTCAACAGCGCAATAATCGGGTTCATCGCATTTCCTTTTAATCACAGAATGAAATAGAACCCGAGTTTATCATTTGGCTGGTTTTGGTTGAACTAAGAACTGCTCGCGAAAGCATTTGTTGGTTCTACCGCGCGTTTCCGGTAATTGAATAACATGCTCAAGCTGATCACCGCGGTGGAAGACTCTGCGAAGAGAATGCTTGCCCAAATACCGTTGTGGGGGAAGAACTTAGGCAGTATCAAAACACCCAACGCAACAAAAACAAACCCTCGGCTCAATGAAATGAGTGTTGCTTGCTTTGGTTTGGCAATGGCTTGGAACAAATTAGCAATCACCATGTTTAACCCCATCAAAGGCACACCAAGAAAGAAGAAACTGACGGCAGTTGAAGCCAATGTGATGAGACCATCATTGCTGCCAAGGTACGCTGCGGCGATGTTTGGAGCGAACAGCCAAACAATAATCAAAAATACGCTTCCACTACCAATTGCGGCTTTTAATCCCAGCTTTAAGATGTCATCGATACGCTCAGGGCGTCCAGCGCCGTGGTTAAAGCTGATGATTGGCTGACACGCTTGTGCGATGCCGACCATGACAAACAGGGCAAGAACGCCAACGTTGGTGGTTAAGCCATAAGCGATGATATGACTCTCACCAAATTGAGTCAGTAAGACATAATTAAACAAAACAATGGTCATTGCAGACGTGACTTCGATAAAGAATGTCGGTGTACCGATGCTTAAAATCTCTTTGGTTTTGCTGAATCCGATGCCTTTTAAGCTCAGTACCAAAGCGCCTTTCTTTTGCACAAAGTGAGTCAACAAAATCAGTGCGATGACCGCTTGAGCAATGGCCGTACCATACGCTGCGCCCTTCATCCCCATGTTCATCTCGATGATAAATAGGTAATCAAATGCAAGATTAGTAATGGCACCAATCGACATGGCATAGGTTGCCAATTTGGGGTTGGTGTCGTTACGCACAAAGCAAGACAGTACCCAAGCGAGGGAATAGAGAGTAAAAAACGGCAACAGTACAACAAGGTAATCATGAGCAAGCTGAGCCAAGTTGCCTGAAGCGCCCATCAAGGCAATCAATTCATCTAACCAAATGAGAGCGAGCGTCACCGTGATAGTGGATAGCAAAGTGGTAATCAACATGGATTGGCTAAACCACATCTGGCTGGACTCGGAGTTGCCTTTACCAATTTCGATCGACATTTTTGCGGCGCCACCAATGCCAACCATCATGGCGATGGCAGTAAAAATCGAAAACGGTGGAATGACTAAGGCAATAGCACCAAGTCCATCGGGACCAACGCCCAAACCGATAAATAACGCATCGCCCATGATGAACAAAGATTTGATCACCATGCCAGTGAGAGCAGGCCACAGGTACTGATAAAAGGATTTTGAAATGGGATCAGTTTTTAGATTGATAGCCATGGAATAGAAAAATACCCGAATGTGGTGGATTTATGTTCGGGTATTATCAGTACATTCAAGCGTGGCGAAAAGGGATTATCCGCCCATTATATTGCACTATCTAAACATCGGAGACGAAATTCCGCTGGTGTTTCTCCTTTTTGTTTCCGATAGAAGCGGCTGAAATAGGCAGGGTCATCAAAGCCTAATTCAAATGCTATGGTCTTGACGGTTTTCGTCGAAAACACCAGTTCTCGGTTGGCTTCTAATATGATTCGGTCATGAATCAGTTGCGTGACCGTCTTGCCTCTGTCGGCTTTCACTAACTCGTTTAGACGTTTGCTGGTGAGAGCTAAGGCATCGGAGTAGAACTGGCATTTCTTTTGTTCGCGATAATTCAGCTCAATTAATTCGGTCAACTGTACGATGCGAGCGTCTTTCTGCTCACCTTTTTGAGATGGTGTTTTAGCAAAGCGCAACGCATAGCGTAGAAAGCTGTTGATGAGTGATTCGACAAGATCCCAATCACAATCCTCTCTTTCACATTCTTCTTTGATTAGGGTGTAAATTGATTCTAGGTAGGGAAAACTCTCTTCGCTACAATCGAGGTACGGCGGTCGATCAATCGTAGAAAATACGCTATTCACCAACTGCGTGCTGCGTGGATTGGTTTCAGCAAAGCCGGGACGGAATATCAACATGCGAATGTTTTTACCCATGAACTCGGAATGGTGAACCTGCCCTGGTGAAATGGTAAATAAGCGACCAAGGCGGTTTTGGTATTCGACGAAATCGATGCTCTGCGTTCCGCTATTATCCAAGCACCAGACAATCTCCCAGTACTCGTGGCGATGTGGCTCGATGTATGGGTCTTCTTGGATGTCCGAAAATTCAAGCGCTCGACACGGTTCACCTAAAATGAGTCGCACTTGTCGAATTGGCGAAATCATATTGCTCATGAGGGCATTCAACAGCTCTTGGGGATTATGATTTCATCATTATGAATCGAATAATCAAGATTGTGCACGGAAATTTTTGTGCTCAGTAGCCGGTGAGTTCCATATAACCAGTCCCAGAATGAGAGCCATCAATACGCACTGGACCTTCCCAATAAGGCACAGAAAGGGGCATCTTTGCGTTTGGGTTGAGTGCAGAAACGGTAAGCTCGATTTGCTGGTTAGGAATCGACACTTGCCACCTGGTTGGATACTTTCGCCCTTGGATTTCTGTTTGATTGATCGCCTTTAACTGAATGTCTTTTTGAGAAATGGCGATGCCAGAACCATCTTGCTGCATCAGCCTTGCGCTGGAGTAACTAGCTTGACCGGTTTTGGAATCGCGCAACTGGAACACCACCAAGCTGGTGTCGTCACTCAATCTTAGGGCAAACCAGTCCCAGCCTTGTTGTGAGTCGAGTAAGAATTGCGAGCTCCACTCTCGATCTATCCAACCTTTGCCCGACACTTGATGAGTTTTGCCGTCGATCGTGACTTCACCGGAGACATCAATAAACGGTTGGCTGTAGTAATACGAAGCCACCTGACCATCGGCACTTTTGGTGCTGTAACCTTGTTCGCCTTGTTTTTGATAAGGCGCGTGGCTAGTAAGCGTCAACGAATAGCCAAACTGTTCCGAGTTCGCCTTCAATGTTGCAGGGAAGAGATCGGTGGTTGAAGAAGTCCACTGCCAATCATCGAGATAAACCCGAAATGGTGAAGTGTCGACGCCGGCTAGAGAGGCTTGATCGCGTGACCATTTTTCATCGGCGTAGTGTTTGTCGGTTGTGGTGACCGCGCTGTGTGCCATGAAGATTTGCTGAGTCTGCCATTCGGTTTTCTTCACGTCATCTTCGCCCTTTGGCGGTGGCGGCGCAGCAGCAAAGCGAAATTGTGTCCATTGGACGCCAAGTGGGTTGCTGTCTTCATCAATTAAGTTAGCGGTTAAGTACCACCATTCATGACGAAAATTCGGGTGCGCTTGATGGTCTGCTGGGAAGGTGAGTTCAACCCCTTTTTCCACGGGTGTGAATGGGTTGCTCTCACTTTGCGTATCTCCACTGCCCAGCAATGCGCCCATATTTTGTGTGCTCATATTTTTTTGTTGGGGATCTTCACATCCAAATAGGAACAGACTACCTATGAACAGAGTAAGTTTGCTTGCTAATCGAACCATCACAACACCTCGCTTTGCAAACTGGACACGACAGGCTTGCTGACTAATCGCCACAGCGGAATCAAGGTCGCAATCACTGCCACCAAGATGGTGATCGCCGCAATGCTGAGGGCATCACTCCAATTCCACAGATAATTTAAGCTCCAACCAAAAGCGCGTAAGGTGACGATGTCTGTCAGCACATAACCCACCATGGCTCCGAGGGGTAGGGCGATAACCAGAGTAAAACTGACCAAAGCGACGATCTGTCCGACCACCATGGTCATTAATTTGCGACGGCTGACGCCAAGTGCATACAGCCTTGCGATGGCGGCTTTGCGCGCGTCGAGCAACATGAAACAAGCACTGAACAAACCAATCACGGCGACCATCAAAGTCACGCCGTTGAGCGCACGCGTAATGGCAAAGGTCTGCGAGAAAATATCCAACGCGATGGATTTGATTTGCGCCTGATCGTAGAGCTGACTTGGATGCAGATTCAATTGCTCGCGCAGTTGCTCGTAGACGATTTGTGGGTCACCCGAGACTTTAATGCCAAGGCTTGTCGGCAAGTCGGTAAATCCGCCCTCTTTCCATAACTTTGGTGATAACAAGACTTCACCGTTGGGTGAGCCGTAATCATGGAATACCGCACCCACAAGCAGGTTCTTATTTGGAACGGCATCAAGCGTGAGCTCGCTACCCAGTGATAACCCCAGTTTGACTGCGGTTGGTTCACTAATGGCAACCAGCTCACCTTGGTAAAAGCGGGACCAGAAGTTCTCCAAATGCGATTTGAACACCATGGTTTGTTCTAAGGTGTCTTTGTCTTTAGTGCCAAGCAAAATCGGTAAGCCTTGCAGGTTATCGTCGACGTAGTATTGCTTGTAGACGGTCTCAACCTTGTCGAATTGCCCCAACGCACGCTCTACATCAGCGATTTCTCCTTGCGCAGGGCTAACGTAAATATCGGCGTGTAGCCTTTGTTCTAACCACTGTTTTAGGGTGGATTCAAAGCTGCCCACCAAGGTGTTCATCCCCATGTTGGCAGTAACGGCGAGTAGCAACGCCATCATGGCGAGAGAAAGCGGAGAAATCAGCTCGCGCAGCTCAGCAAACAGATACTGCATCAAACCGGAAGTGGTGCGCTTTTCACACCAATTGGCTAAGACGCTGAGTGTTTTGGGTAGATACAAAGGAATCGACACCACAAGCACGCCGAGCCACGCCATGGTAAAGCGATGATGCTCACTCAGCCATAACCCTGCAAGTGCGAGAGCCGTCAACGCAGCACCTATCAAGAACAATTGGTTTTCGTTAGAGGCTTCAGGTGCTTGATAAAATCCGCCATGAGAGGAAAGCGGCTGGCGCACTCGCTGTTTAAAATGCTGCCAACATGCCAATAGGGTGGCGGCTAATGTGAGCAGCAGGGCTTGCGCCCACCATTGCCATTGCCAAGTGCCGGGCAGCAGTGTCGCACCATAAAGTTGTTCTAGAGTTAGTGCTACGGTCGGATGCAACCAATGGCTGAGCTGCATGCCCAATACAAAACCGAGGGAAGCACCGATGGTAACGAGAAGAGAGAGTTCAACTAACAGCGCAGAGAACACAATGCTCGGCGCAACACCTGCCTGTTGGATTTGTACTAACAGACGATTGCGTTTCAGCAAACTGTATTTTACGCCGTTGTAGGCAATGAACAGCCCGACTAAAAAGGCAAGTAAGCTCATTGCTGTGAGATTGAGGTGAAAGCTGTCGGTCAGCGAGCCAAGGTCTGTGCTTTGATTGTTGGAAATCCATTGCCCTTGATCGCCAATCAGCTTCTGCCAATTTGCTTGCGTGTCTTTATTCCCTTTATCACCCGAATGGAAAACCGCAATGTAACTGAGCTGTCCTTGTTTATTGAGCAGTTGCTGGGCAAAACCAATGTCCATCAACATTCGGCTACCTAACTGCCATTCGTCGGGTAGCACCACCACTTGGGTTGGAATGTCGTCCAGAGTTAGGGGTTCCACCTCTCCTAGATTTTGATGTTGAGATTGACTCATCATCACGATTGGCTTGCCGGCTAAAAGCTCAGGCAAAGGTAAAGCACTGTCGAACAAAGAGACGTTCTGTTGGTTTTCTGCTGACTTTTCGTTTGCAGAATAGCGAGAACGTGAAGAGATGGCGGCAATCAACTCGCTGCCTTGCACTGACCAGCGACGCCCTTGTTCATCTCGCACTCGCCCTTCGATTACAGGTAGCGCTGCATTGAGTCCGTTTTGTCTAAGGGTGAAATAGAGCGACTCGGGCAGATAGTTTTGCCCTGCGGGTGGAATAATTAAGTTCTGAGCTTGTGCGCTAAGCTGCTCGGTAGATTCCGCATAACTGCGCTTGGCATTGAGGTTGATGGCTTGTACCGCAACAAACAAGGTCACAGCCAACACGATACCGATCAGAATCGCGGCGGCTTGCAGTGGTGCCTGCCGATAGTGCGCCGCAAACAGATTCAGGGCGAGTCGAGTATGCGTGAATCTGGTGTTTTGGAGCTTAGCTTGCTTCATGGTGAAGCTCATGTTTGTTTACTTGATGACTGTTCTGTAGCTGATTATTATCCAATCGCAGCCGTGTTTTCATAAACTCAGCGCAGTCAGGACTGTGGGTGACTAACAGCACTGCCGTATTGCCTTGGGTGGTGATTTCACTCAGTAGTTTCATCACTTCCAAGCCGGCTTTTTGGTCGAGGTTACCTGTGGGTTCATCAGCAAGCAGCAGTTTAGGTTTGTGGGCTAATGCGCGCGCAATCGCAACTCGTTGTTGTTGACCACCAGAAAGGGCAGAAACATGTCTATCGAGCAGTTGGCTGATGCCCAGAGTCTCGACCAAGTAATCGCACCAGTCGTTCCATTTCTGTTGATTCAAATGCAGAGGGAAGGCGATGTTTTGCTGCACGTTGAGCGGCGTTAACAGATTGAATTGCTGGAAGATAACACCGAGCTTTTGGTGTCGAAATCGGCTCCATTGTGGGTCTTTCCAAGTCGCCGTGTTATCGCCATCTAACCACAACTCACCTTCGGAAAGCGGCTCAAAGCCAGCGATGATATTGAGTAGGGTACTTTTGCCGCTACCACTGGCGCCCGTCAGCGCAACACTCGCTCCTGTGTTCAACGTAAAGTCGACGCCTTCCAACACGCGATGTGTCTCTTTACCATCGACAAAGCTTTTACTCGCATGTTTAAGTGTGACAAGTGGGCTTTCCATTTCCTCTCCTTGTGTTCAAAGGTGTCGTTTCTTTTGGCAATGGTTATTACAGTAAGTTCTATAGAAACTTTAGACAACAATAAGATAAAAACAGCGATTTACATCGATTTCTTAATAACTTGTACTGAAAAGAAGAGGGATTAGATTAAACGAGGAGGGGATATGGCAGGCATTAAAAAAGCCCGAGTCAGACTCGAGCTTTCAAAGAAATTCAGCGTGGTCAGCTTACACGTAGTACGCTTCAACTTCGCCTTTAAGTTTGATAAGCATTGGGTTACCGAAACGGTCTTTTGCTTTAGGAGAAGCAATTTTTACCCAACCTTCGCTGATGCAGTATTCTTCTACGTCAGTACGCTCTTTGCCGTTAAAACGGATACCGATTTGGTGATCGAAACATTCTTTGATGAAGAATGGGCTACGTGGGTTACCCGCTAGGCGATCTGGTAGAGCTGGTTTAGCTGTATCTGTCATTTTGTGTGACCTTGAAGTCCGTAAAAAAAGTGCGCCATTGTAGTCAGTGCAAGGCGAGTGTTCAAGAAATGTTGATGTGAGTTTGAAGCGTATAACACTCACAGTCATGCTATCGTCTTTTTTGGCGTGAATACGCTCTCGATTTCAATTTGATAGCATTAAAGAAAGGTTGCATTATAAACAGATACGAGTACCTATCATTACATCTATAGCTTATTATCGGTGATCAACTTTTATGAAATTAAACGCATCATTAAGGCGCAAAGAGATTTTGCGGTTCATCCAGAACGCCCAGCGAGGTGAAGTGAGTGACTTTGCCAAGCAATATGATGTGTCAGAAGTGACCATTCGAAATGACCTCAACTATCTAGAGAAACAAGGCTGCGTCAAACGTTGTTATGGCGGAGCACTGTTGAATAATCAGTTTGCGTTTGAACGTCCTCTCAATGATAAAAAGCAGCTCAACAGTAATATCAAGGCGAAGCTCGGAGAGTATGCTGCCTCGTTGATTGCGGACGGCGATAAAATCATTCTCGACTCTGGTTCAACCACAGAGCAAATTGCTTATCACTTGAAAGGTAAGAATGATCTTGTCGTCATGACTAATGGCATTAACATCGCCTATCACCTTGCCAATCAAAGTAATGTCTCTGTTATGGTCACTGGAGGCACCATGCGTGAGAATTCTTATTCCGTCCACGGTTTGAGTGGTGAGGACTTCCTCGCAGGCTATCGCTTTAACAAGCTCTTTTTAGGTGTGGATGGCTTTGACAAATCCACTGGCGTCACGACTCCTCATCAGGGTGAGGCTGACATTAATCGAAGAATGCTTGACGCGGCACAAGTCGTTATTGCCGTAACCGACTCATCAAAGTTTTCTCGTCAGAGTTTTTGCCTTATTGCCCGACCAGAGCAACTTGATATGCTCATTACTGACAGTGGCATCCCGTCCGATTACTTTGAACATCTCACTTCAATGGGCGTTGATGTACGTATTGTTGATTAGTGATTAGTGATATTGGTTTTTCTATCAATATCGTGAAGATTATTTCTGATCGACTTAAACCTTTGTGCAACTTCAGTATCAAAAAAACGTCTTCTAACGACTTCATCGACCTTCAAAAAAATAACCGATATTGCATTTTGTGATCTCACGCAGGCTGTAGTTCGAAACGACAGCTGTTAACTCTATTTCATCCTGCCTTTCACTTTCCTTGTATCGAAAGTGAGTTTTTATGCGCCCCTTTGTGATTACTTTCAATTTAATAACGAAAGAAAAGCCTTTCGTTTTTTATGAAGTGAAAGGTTTTTTGGGGTGAAAACGAAAGAAAAATGACTGTGATCTAGCTTTCACTTTTCCTAACTTCGCCCTGTTTTAATACCAACGAAAAGAAAATCGAAACATTTCTAACGGAAAGCGAAATGGAACGAAAGGAGAGTTGGTGAATGAACAGTGCAGAACGAAGACAGCAAATCATGGCTCATATTTGTCGTCATGGTTCAGGAAAAGTGGACGACTTTGTCGAGCATTACAATGTATCGGCTGTCACCATTCGCCACGACCTCAATCTTCTAGAAAAAGAAGGCTGTGTTTTTCGCTGTTATGGTGGCGCAACACTCAACCCTAACTTTGCCTTTGACCAACCGCTCTACCGCAAAGATCAACTTAATCGCAGTGCGAAACAAGCGATAGCACAGGCTGCTGCGAGCCTTATTCAAGATGGTGAAGCGATCATTTTGGATTCCGGTACCACGATAGGTCTTATGCCGCAGTACTTGGTCAATAAACAGCAATTGGTTGTGATGACCAACGCCCTCAATACCGCCTACCAACTTAGCAAGATGGAAAACGTCGAGTTACATGTGGTTGGAGGTAGCTTGCGTCGCGCTTCTTGTTCACTGATAGGTAACCATGGTGAACAGCAAATTCGATCTTACCTTTTTGACAAGCTGTTTTTGGGCGTGGATGGATTCGACCTGCTTGCTGGCGTGACTACGCCGGACAATCAAGAAGCTCAGGTGAATCGCGCTATGTGTGAGGTTGCTCGCCAAGTCATTGCTGTCACCGATTCAAGCAAATTTGGGCGCAAAAGCTTTTGCATGATCCGAGCTGCAAGCCAGATCGACGTCTTGGTCACTGATCGCAACATTCCCCATAACACGCACCAATCCCTTATTGAACTTGGCGTAGATGTCGTCATTGCGGATCAAATCGTTAACTAGGAATCAAAATGAAAGCGTTACTTTCCCTAATCGAGCAACACAAACAAGGTCAGCTTACCGGTATTTATGCTGTGTGTTCTGCTCATCCCTTAGTACTTGAAGCTGCGATAAAGCAGGCTGCGCAAAATGAGCAACTGGTTTTGATTGAGGCAACGTCAAATCAAGTTAATCAGTTTGGTGGCTACACCGGAATGACGCCACAAGATTTCGCGAGCCACGTATTTGATTTGGCTGAGCGGGTTAATTTTCCCGCTGAGAACGTGGTATTGGGTGGCGATCATCTTGGTCCTAACTGTTGGCAGCACTTACCAGCAAGCCAAGCAATGGAATATTCAGCGCAAATGATTCGAGACTATGTTTGCGCGGGCTTTAAGAAGATTCATCTCGATTGTTCAATGCCTTGTGCCGATGACGAGGTACCGCTGAGTGAAGAGCTAATGGCGCAGCGTGCTGCCCAGTTATGTTTGGTGGCAGAGCAAGCATGGAAAACGGTCGGTGGTGAAGCGCCAGTGTATGTGGTTGGCACGGAAGTTCCAACGCCAGGTGGTGCTCTTGATTCGCTTGAAGAAGAAGGTATTCAAGTGACGAAAGCGGAAGAAGCATTGGCAACGCTAAATGCTCATCATCAAACGTTCAGTGATATCGGGCTTAGCTATGTTTGGCCTCGTGTGATTGGCTTAGTGGTGCAACCAGGAGTGGAATTTGATCACCACTCAGTACATCACTACCACAGTGCGGCAGCGCGATCGTTAAGCAATATGATCGACAGCCAACCAAATCTGGTCTTCGAAGCGCATTCTACGGATTACCAAAACCCAGAGGCATATCACCAACTGATTCGCGATCATTTTGCGATTCTCAAAGTCGGTCCAGCTCTCACATTTGCTTTGCGTGAAGCCTTGTATGGTCTGGACTCTGCGGAGAAAGAGTGGTTAGGCGCTCATCATGCTTCTCACTTACGCGAAACCATAGAACAAGTGATGAGAGAGCAACCTAATTATTGGCGTTCTCACTACTTCAGCAAAGGGCATCAACAATATCTCGATTGCAGCTACAGCTTGAGTGATCGCATCCGTTACTACTGGAATCATCCAGAGGTTAAAGCAGCGCAGCAAGCTCTGTTTGACAACTTAGCTGCTCACCCTCTGCCAATCACAATCCTTAGCCAATATTTACCCAACCAAGCTAAGGCAATTTCTCAACATCAAATTCAAAATCAACCTGCTGAGATTGTCGTGCACAAGATAATGGAAGTGACACAAGTCTATTCCGAAGCCTGTTACGCCAATTCAGTGGCTAGCAAGGAGACGACCAAATGAGTTCAGTTTTAGGCTATGAGTTGCCATGGTTAGAACAACGTAATGGTGTTCATACGGCTCAAGAAATCAGTCATCAACCTCAGTTATGGCGAGCACTTTCTACCATTTTAGAAGAGCAGTATGAGGCAATCCGCGATTTTCTAACGCCTCTGCTTGAGCAGCCAGACCTACGCATTATTTTGACTGGTGCGGGCACATCTGCATTTGTCGGCGATGCGGCAGCACCATTTATTCAAGAGGGGCTGAGATTTCAAGTTGAGTCCATCCCAACCACGGATTTAGTGTCAAACCCGGAACAGTATCTGGACCCGAGTCGTCCGACGTTGGTCGTTTCTTACGCCCGCTCTGGTAATAGCCCGGAAAGTGTTGCTGCTGTTGCTCTTGTCGATCAGCTTGTTCCTCATTGTCATCACTTGTTCTTGACGTGTAACCGTGACGGGGAACTCTCTCATTACGCTCGAACTGCACAAAATGCTTGCTGCGTGATCATGCCTGAAGGCTCAAATGATAAGAGCTTTGCGATGACATCGAGCTTCAGTTGTATGTTGATGTCTACGCTGACGTTATTTGGTGGTCAGTCTCCAAAGCAATGGCATGAACAAATTGAAGTGGTAGCAGCACTTTGCGAAGCCAAGTTAGAGCAATGGGAGTCTGCTATTAAGGCGCTCGCTAGCCAGCCTTATGAGCGTTTAATCGTAATTGGTAGCGGTGGTTTTGCAGGGCTTGCCCGTGAAGCATCACTCAAATCGCTTGAGCTAAGTGCAGGTAAAGTGATGACGGCTTTCGACTCATCTCTTGGCTTCCGCCATGGTCCTAAATTCACCATTAACGATAAAGCGGTCGTGATCCAGTTGCTATCAAGTGACGCTTATACCCGTGGGTACGATCTGGATTTATTCAATGAGATCCGCCGCGACAAACAAGCATTAGCTCATATTGCTCTCACAGAACTGTCTCTCAACGAAGATGATGTTTTTGAATTTGGGAGATTGGACTTGGGCGATCAGTGGCTGTGCTTCCCATTCATTCTCTTCTGCCAAATGTTGGCATTTGAAAAATCACTTCAACTGGGATTTGGACCGGACAATCCGTGCCCAACCGGTGAAGTCAATCGTGTGGTGCAAGGTGTCACCATCTACCCATTCAACAAGTAACGGATTCGAAAAGGAATAGACCATGCCAAATATCGTGTTAAGTCGTATTGATGAGCGCCTCGTCCATGGGCAAGTGGGTGTGCAATGGGTAGGTTTTGCGGATGCCAACATTATTGTCGTTGTGAACGATGAGGTAGCAGAAGACACCATTCAACAGAACTTAATGGAGATGGTGCTAGCAGATGGCATCGCAATCCGATTTTGGACGGTGAAAAAGACCATCGACACCATCCATAAAGCGGCTGAACGCCAACGAATTCTAATGGTTTGTCGCACACCAAAAGATTTCCGCCAATTGGTGGAAGGTGGTGTGCCAATTAGCAATATCAACGTCGGAAACATGCACTACGTTGAGGGGAAAAAGCAAATTGCCAAGACGGTTTCAGTCGGAACTGAAGACGTTGCGGAGTTTGAAAAATTAAAAGCCCTAGGGGTGAAATGCACGATCCAAGGGGTGCCAACTGAAAGTGCGACTGACCTCTTTACTCTTATCTAACAATAGGAAAGAAATCATGGAAATAGGACTCTTACAGGCCTTGATGCTCGGCATCTTAGCCTTTTTTGCTGGCCTAGATTTATTTAATGGTCTTACTCACTTCCACCGTCCGGTGGTGCTTGGTCCACTTGTTGGTCTGATTTTAGGCGACTTGCAAACCGGTATCTTGGTCGGCGGTACGCTTGAATTGATTTGGATGGGACTTGCCCCTCTTGCGGGGGCTCAACCACCAAACGTTATCATCGGTACCATCGTGGGTACGGCTTTCGCGATTACAACCAAAGTCGAGCCAAATGTTGCGGTTGGTGTCGCTGTGCCTTTCGCCGTTGCCGTACAGATGGGCATTACGCTGCTCTTTTCTGCAATGTCTGCGGTCATGTCTAAGTGTGACGAGTACGCACAAAATGCGGATACCAATGGTATTGAACGCGTGAACTATATGGCACTTGCTGTACTCGGTTCTTTCTACTTTCTTTGTGCATTCTTGCCCGTTTATCTTGGGGCTGAACATGCAGGGAAAATCGTTGAAGTACTACCGAAAGATCTCATTGATGGCTTAGGCGTCGCTGGTGGCATCATGCCTGCAATTGGCTTTGCTGTCTTGATGAAAATCATGATGAAGAACGCCTACATCCCTTACTTCATCCTTGGTTTCGTCGCTGCTGCTTGGCTTCAACTGCCAATCTTAGCGATTGCCGCGGCTGCGACGGCCATGGCCATTATCGACTTCATGCGTAAAACGGAACCCACTCCTGTAACTGCACCTGCTGAGGACTTTGAAGATGGAATCTAATGTAAGTAACGAACTCGACCTTCGTAGCCAAAATGTTGATGTGCAGCCAGCTCCTGGCGTGGCTGAAGATGAGTATGAAAATAAAGAGATTGGTGCAGATCTAACCAAAGCAGACATCAATCGTATGGCGTGGCGCTCGCTGTTACTCCAAGCGTCTTTCAACTACGAACGTATGCAGGCTTCTGGTTGGTTGTACGGACTACTGCCTGCGCTGAAGAAGATTCACACCAATAAAGCTGACCTATCTAAAGCAATGCAAGGTCATATGGGGTTCTTCAATACTCACCCGTTCTTGGTGACATTTGTCATGGGGATCGTTCTGGCGATGGAACGCTCCAAGCAAAACGTCAGCAGTATTCAGAGCACTAAGATTGCGGTTGGTGCACCAATGGGGGGCATCGGTGATGCGATGTTCTGGCTGACTCTTCTTCCTATTTGTGGCGGCATCGGTGCAGACCTTGCGCTGCAAGGCTCCATCATGGGTGCGGTGTTCTTTATTGTGCTGTTTAACGTGGTGCATTTTGGTCTGCGATTTGGTCTCGCACATTATGCGTATCGCATGGGGGTTGCTGCTATCCCTGTTATCAAAGCCAACACGAAGAAAGTCGGACACGCGGCTTCGATGGTAGGTATGACGGTGATCGGTGCTTTGGTGGCGACTTATGTTCGTCTATCGACGACCGCAGAAATTACCGCCGGTGATGCCGTGGTGAAACTGCAAGGCGATGTGATCGATAAACTCATGCCAGCGTTTCTTCCATTGGTCTACACCCTAGCTATGTACGCGCTCGTCAAGCGTGGTTGGAGCCCGCTAAAACTTATCGGTATCACCGTGGTGTTAGGCGTTGTTGGGCGTTTTATGGGTTTCTTATAAATCACATTGGACACACAAAACATTGGGGTGGAGTGCTCTGCCCCATTAAGGAAACGTAAATGATTGCTGTAATTCTATCTGGTCACGGAGGGTTTGCTTCCGGTCTTGCCAAAGCGGTGTTTCAGGTTATTGGGGAGCAACCTCAATTTAAGTTTATCGACTTTCCAGAAGAGGCAACGACTCCGCAACTGGAAGTGTCAATGCGCGAGGCGATTAATGAAGTTGATTCTGGCGAAGGTATTGTTTTCTTGACTGATTTGTTGGGAGGTACACCTTTTCGTACCGCATCACTGATCAGTCAAGAGCGTGACGATGTCCAGGTTGTAACGGGAACAAACATGCAGATGGCGGCTGAGATGCTTTTGGAACGTGATGAATTCGATCTCGCTGAGTTTCGCGATCAAGCGCTGGCTTGTGGGCATCGTGGCATTACCTCGTTGAGTGCTGAAATGGCTGAGAAAGCTAAACATGTGGGAACGGTAGAAGAAGATGGCATCTGAACAAGATCGTGCAAGGCATTCTTGCTACCGAGCTCAGCGTGTATTGCAAGGTGATAGATGGCTTGATGATGGGCTAATTCGCATCGACGAAAATGGGGTGATTGATTCTGTTGAGCCATTCAACCCTCATGAACATATTGATTTTATTGACTTAGGTGAGGTGAGCATACTACCCGGCCTGATTGACAGTCATGTGCATGGAGCCAAAGGCTGTGACGTTATGGATGCCGAGCATGACAGCCTCAATACGATGTCTCGCTATTTCGCGAGCTTGGGCGTTACCGCATTTGTTGCCACAACCGTAACCGCTCCTGTGGCAAAAATTCGTGCCGCGTTAAAGCAAGTTGCTGTGAGTAAACGACATGGCGTTGATGGTGCTGAGATCTTAGGTGCGTATCTAGAGGGACCTTATTTCACCGAGAAGAATCGCGGCGCGCACCCGACGACATGGTTTAGAGATTTATCGCTCGAAGAGTTGGAGCAGTGGATTTCTTATTGTGATGACCAGCTCGTCACCGTCGCACTGGCTCCAGAAAAAGACGGGGCAATCGATGCGATTCGTTACCTGAATAAACAGGGTATTAACGTGATGCTTGGGCATACCGATGCGAGTTACGACCAAGTGAAACAGGCGTTGGATGCGGGCGCAAATGGCATTGTCCACTGCTACAACGGCATGCGTGGTCTACATCACCGAGATCCAGGAGTCGTTGGGGCAGGGCTTATCCACCCCAATAGCTATGTCGAAATGATTGCCGATGGGCATCACGTTCACTCTGCTGCTATAGATGTCGCGCATCGCTGTTGTGGTCAACGTATGACGCTGATTACCGATGCTATGAGTGCGACAGGCATGCCTGATGGTCGCTACACGCTTGGTGAATACGAAGTGCAAATGAAAGGCGGTGTCGTTACTACAGAAAGTGGAAGCTTGGCAGGCAGCACTTTGACTTTGCCGCAAGCAGTTAAAAATATTCATAAATGGCTAAACATCCCACTAGAGCAAGCTTGGTTGATGGCATCGTTAACTCCGGCTCAATCGTTAGGTTTGCAACACCAATTAGGCACCCTAGAAGCCGGAAAGCGCGCATCTATGGTCGCTGTTAAATCAGATTTCTCAATTGTAAAAACTTGGGTCAATGCGCGTCTTGTGTTTGATGCATCCGTACCAAGTCAGGAGGCTTTATGTATCTAATTTCTTCCCGTGAAATGCTAAAACGTGCTCAACAAGCTGGTTATGCGGTGCCTGCATTTAATATTCATAACTTAGAGACGGTCCAAGTCATTGTTGAAACCGCTTCAGAGATGGGCTCCCCAGTGATTCTCGCAGGCACGCCGGGAACTTTTGATTATGCGGGCACCGATTACCTGATCAGTATTTGTAAAGAAGCTGCACATAAGCATTCAATCCCGTTGGTTCTTCATCTTGATCACCATGAAGACCTACAAGACATTTGTACTAAGGTCGATCACGGTATTCGTTCTGTAATGATTGATGGTTCGCATTATGCGTTTGATCAGAACATAGAGATTGTGCGCTCGGTGGTTCAATACTGTAACCGATTCGACGCAAGTGTCGAAGCTGAGTTAGGTCGTTTAGGCGGTCAAGAAGACGATCTGATTGTCGACAGTGCCGATGCACTAATGACCGACCCAGCTTCTGCCGCAGAGTTTGTTCGTCGTACTGGTATTGATTCGTTAGCTGTGGCAATTGGCACAGCTCATGGCTTGTATAAAGCGGAGCCTAAACTCGACTTTAACCGCTTAGATAAAATCCGTGGTGTTGTCGATATTCCGTTAGTACTGCATGGCGCATCAGGTGTTCCTGATGAAATGGTTCGTCGTTGTATTGACCTTGGCGTGTGCAAGGTGAACGTGGCGACTGAGCTGAAGATCGCGTTCTCAAATGCGGTCAAACAACATTTTGCGCATCACCCTGACGCAAACGACCCTCGTAAATACATCACGCCTGGTAAAGCGGCGATGAAACAGGTGGTGATGGATAAGATCCATATGTGCGGAAGTGAAGGAAAGCTCTAGGGTCTGTTGACCCTAACAACTGATTATATTTGGTAAACTCCCCCCGATGACATGTTTACCTAGGTGCTAGGTCTTCTAGCACCTTTTTATCTTTATGACATTTTAACCGTTATGATGTGGGTATTAAGCCCGATAGAACTTACTGTCGTTGAACACGTCACGATCACGTGGATCATTCGATAAGAACATCCACATCTCTTTCATGCTTTGTTCAAAGAATTCTTCCTCAAACACCACCATGGAACAATGTTCATTCAGCCTGATGACAAAAGATTCGAGTGCTTCAAAACCGATGTTTTCGATGTCATCAATATCGATAAAATAAAGTTTCTTATCAGTTTTTTGCGCGCTTTCTGCGGGCAATTTGCCTTTACCAAGAGCAGAGAAGTTGAGCTCTACCGTCAACCCCGTGCGGTTTTGCGTGAGCTCATAGACGTCTTCTGATTGCGTCACAACGTTGTAATTCAGATCATCAAAGTAGCTGAGCGTTTCTTGCTTCATTGGGTATAAGTCTTCCATAAATTGTGCGAGTGCAATCTTGCTCTATTCGCTTATAAGCCTTTTAAATACTGAGTATTAGCAGTAGGGTGAATCGCAACATTCAGAGCGTCTAGATTCTGCTCATTGTGTTCATCAAGCAGCGTTGAAAAAGCCTCTATTAGCTCAGGTTTGGTGATTGTGACTTTGGTTTCTGTCTGGATATCACGTAGGTCAATCAACACGTCTGTAAACAGTTGCGGCAAATCTTGCAGTATTTGCAGGTTCAGCACGTTATGTTCGCTGTAAATTGCGTTATGGCTGCCTTTTTGCTTTTGTACCACATATGGGTTGTCTTTGAGGTTGATGATTGATGTGCGTTTATCACAACGCTTCAAACAACCTTTGTTAACCTTGATTTTGCGGCAACCTTCGGTTTGTTGGAACAAACATTGGCGACTGGTTAAGAGCGTATTTGGGTGGTAAATGCTGTAGTAACTGCGCATGTTGTGTGGGCGTTTAATATGACGCATTTGCTTCATGTTCAGCTCGTTTGAGATAAATGCTCCGCGTGCCGCGAATTCTTCTTGCAAACACTTAAATGAGTATGAGTTCACCGTATTCATTTGTGGACCTGCAACCCAACCTAATCCAAGCTCTTGAGCGAGTATGCCTACGCCAGAGTTGTTGGTGATCAGCAGCTCTGGTTGGATAATGTCTAAGAACTTGCGTGCAGCTTGGTAATCGTCGCCAATCAAAATTGCAGGGAACCAAGGCTTCAACGCCGTGTTTTCTTGGAATAAGTCGACCATGGCGTTTAACTCGCTCGCTAATCCCATTGGTAGTTGAAAGTACACATCGACATCGCGATATTTGCACAGCGAAGCATCTTCTAGCGACGAAATCAGTACCGATAGTTTTGCTGTCCCTTCACGCTCTTGTGGCTGAGGTAGCGTCGGTAAACTCGGTACATCAATGGCGCCTTTTAAACTACTGCCTGAGGTTTGTGTTGCCGTGACGTCGAAGTCTTGCGTCTTCTCGGCGACTTTTTCGATGATTGTGGTTTTGTCGTCGTACAGCTTCTTCTTCACGGTTTGCACATCGTCCGCGGATTCGCATTTGTATATCTTTGAGAAGTGTTTCACCGCATGGTCGCGTGGGTTGTCGATATACATCGCTTTACCGAAGTCGCCTTGCAAAAATGCGTTGGAGAAATCACGGTTGAATACGGTGTACAACTCTGTGGTATCGCTCGACAGCTCTACGCCATCACATAAGCGATCAATCTGCTTACGCCAATTATCGACGACGGTGTATACGTAGTGGGATTTCTTGATGCGACCTTCTACTTTCAATGAATACACACCTGCATCGGCAAGTGCTTGTAGATCGCCAAAAGCTGAGTTGTCTTTCATGTTGAGCGGGTAGCTGTTGCCTGTCTTGGTTGTCTCGTATTGCTCACGACAAGGCTGACTGCAGCGTCCACGGTTACCCGATGCACCATTACGCGCTGAGCTAATGTAGCAAATGCCAGAGAAACCAATGCAGTAAGAGCCGTGAACGAACACTTCCATCATCACGTTGTGCTGACGACCGAACTGAGCTAGGTGTTTTATTTCATGGATATTGAGTTCACGAGAGAGGTTCACGCGGCTCGCTGTCAACTGATTGAGGAACAGAATCTGTCCTTCATTGTGAGTGTTGAGCTGGGTTGAAGCGTGTACATCTAACTCTGGGAAGTGGTTCTTGAGAATGTAAGCAAGACCAAGATCCTGCACGATTACGCCGTCAATCGCGGTGTTGTTCAACTGGCTAAGTAAGCGAACGATAGCAGGAATTTCGCTTTCCAAAATTAACACGTTCAACGTGAGGAAAATTTTACAATTGTGCTGATGCGCCAACTGTAATACGCCGTTCAAGTTATCTAAGGTGAGGTTGGTTGCGCGGTTACGTGCATTAAAGCGGTCAAGTCCGCAGTAGATGGCATCGGCACCTGCAGCAATGGCCGCTTTAATGGAATCTAAATCGCCACCTGGCGCTAATAACTCAAATTGATCGCGTGTCACTAGTTAACTCTTACTCAATAAAATAGGTTGCGTATTTTATGTGCTTCACAGTTTTAATGTTGGATTGATTAACGCTTTATTAATCTGAATCAATTATTGCCAGTTGGTCGGTCTATTGTGATTACGGGAAGTCATGACCTGAGTCCACATGCTCGCGAGTCGGTGACTTGGGTATATAATTTTTGGATATAGTAAAAATAAGGAACTTGCAGATGGTAAAAGTAATCACAGTTGGGTTGGTTGTTGCTCTGGCGTCATTTTCGACCCTCGCAGAAGAGAGTGTTATCCGCGTTGCAAGCCAACATTCGGTACAAGATACAGCGAATAAATTTGTTCAGATTGCTCAGGGTAAAGGGTTGAATGTGTTTGCTCGCGTGAACCATCAAGAGAATGCGGCGAAGGTCGATATGACGCTACGACCAACAGAAGTGATCGTGTTTGGCAACCCAAAAGTAGGGACGCTATTGATGCAATGTGCACAAGAAGTGGCGATTGATTTACCGCAAAAAGTGCTGGTTTATGAGGATGCAGAAGGTAAGACATGGCTTGCTTACAACAACCCAATGTATCTAAAAGAGCGCCACGGTATTGAAGGGTGTGATGAAGTGCTGACGAAGGTGAGTGGTGTACTCAGTAAGCTAACCGGTGCAGCGGCAAAATAGTGCTTGAAGAATAGGGGCTTATCATCGCTATCTAAGCTTACGACGCTATCATCTAAATTAATTTTGAAAACAAAAATCCCCGAGATATTGCTCGGGGATTTTATTTTTAGCTGCTGTTGAACGCTAAGACTAAGTTCGTCGTTTATTGCGTTTATACTGGCTGCGGCTTGGGCTGATAACGCCCAGGTTTGTGGTTCATCGCCAAGATCAAGTTGGTCGCCACAGCGCCAAGTACAGAAAGAGCAATCAAGTAAACATCAACGATAAACAGCGACATCACTACGATGGTGCAGTCCAGAGCCATTTGTACTTTACCTGCTCGAATACCAAAACGTTCCTGAAGAAAAAGCGCCAAGATGTTGAAGCCACCTAAACTCATCTTGTGGCGGAAAATTACCAGCATGCCCATGCCAATCAAACCACCACCGAGTAGCGCTGCGTACACGGGCTCAATACGAGAAATCTCAATCACATGATGCAAATGGTCTACCGCAAAAGACACGATCGAAACCGCAATAAAAGTGTTGATGGTAAAACGCCAACCCATGCGCATCACAGAGAGAATGTAGAACGGCAGGTTCAGTGCGAAGAATATCTGGCCAAAACTGAAGTCACTGACCTTGGTAAGGAAGATCGCCAAACCGGCCGTTCCGCCAGTGAGCAATCCCACCTTGCTGAAGAAGATAACCCCAAGTGACACCAACGCACTACCGAGCGTCAAGGCCAAGAGGTTTTCTCTAAGGCTATGATCTTTATCCATAAAAGTATTTTCCTTGGTATTAAAGCCGTTTTAGCTGTAAGAACGAAACCAAAACGGATGCGGTTAGCAAAACGCCAACCAAATAGTGATAAATCGCTGAATAAAATGTCGTGAAAAGTGATTGATGTCGAGTTTTCGACCTAGATTGCGCGGATGTTAACTGTTTAACAGACTTTACACATTAAGCTAGGGCATGTTGCTCTTTGCTGTACGTATTTTGTTCAACAGCGCATCGGCAACCACCTTACTACCTTTCCTTGCTTCCGCATTACAAGTCCGCTGCGCACCAGCACAAGAACTAACACGCCTTTAGCCAGCGTCTCTGATATCCAGGGTGAGTAGAGGTAAGTACCAAGCTGCAGAGCCGCAATATTATGTATCCAGCGCAACAGCAGGCTTGCGATAAACGGTCAAATAGCGCGCCCACTGGCATCAGCGTTTGCTTAATAAACCTAAAAAACCTTGCCTAATAATGAAAGAAATTCCCCTTGCATGCGCGGTAGTCTGAACACTCATTCCCCGACTGTATCTGGAGGTGCTGATGACGGCCGACCAAACCTTTCTGAACAACCTGCTTCTCGAGTTGGGTAACACTTGGCAACTGGACTGCTTAGAGCTTGATAACTTTGGACGTTGTGCACTGCTGACTGAAGAAGGCATCGAGCTGGCAATCGATATGGCAGCGGGAAGCAACCACCTTCAGTTTCTTGCAGAATTAGGGGCTCTGTCGGAGGTGCAGAGAGAGCGTCACCTGACCCGTCTTCTTAAGCACAACTTTGAAAATCCCGTCTTGCGTCAGGCACACTACGCCCTGAGTCCGCAAGGCGATCAGGTTCTGCTGCGCTACCAGCACCCGATTGAAGGGTTGGAGCTGGAACTACTGGCGAACCTGCTTGGCAACTTTATTACCACAGCGACTGATGCCAGAAACGCTCTTCAAGCCCCTTTAAAAGAAGAGGCTAAAGCACCTTCTCTGTTTTGTGACGCGCACCTGTTAAAAGGTTAAGGAGTCATTATGCCGGTAACTAAACTTCTCAACACCTTGTTTAAAGGTGTCTCTCATGTACATCAGAGTGCACCGAAACAGGCGCCGAAACTGGAAAAATCTAAATCAGAACTTCCGGGGGCTGCGCATTCAACACAGAGCATGAGTGAGCCGCTAAGCCAGAACCCTGTAGGTTTGCAGAGTGCGCCTCGCATCCATGATGAGGATCTCACGCCACTTGCCAAAGCTTTTAGCAGCGCACTGCAACAATACGTAGACAATAAACCGGAGAAGCATGGCGAGTTTCTGCGCGGATATTGTGAGATGGAAGAGATCAAGGGACGGATCACCATAGATGATCAGGAAAAAGTCAGGGTCATCAGACTGCCCCGCTCGCCGCAAAAACTGGCAGAAATGTTTAACCTGATGCTAGAGGGTCACTCAAGGTTCGGCTCTATGTATAAAGCGTTAACCCGACCTTTAGAGAGCAAAGACAATATTTTGGGCTCGTACCTGCGCCTTTCTCACGGCAAGGTAAAAGCCGCTAAAACACTGCCTGCCGAAGCGGTGACTAAAGCGGAGCAGACAACCAAAGCTAAGCCTCAGGAAACAAAAGCTGAAGCAGCGCCAAAAAACGCGCCGGCTCCTGCTGCCGAGCCACCGAAAACTGAGATTAAATTTACTTCCAGTGAACGTAATATGATCTCAGACGGTATCAACCAGATACTGTCCGACTACCTGCTCACTGGCAAGAAAGCGGCCTCACACCAGGAGAAACTGAAAACGCAACTGGAAAGCGGCGATCCCATGCTCAGCCGTTTCTTAAATGTGGCAAACGGCGAAATGAAGCTGAGTTGTCCTAAAGATCGCCAGGAGTTGAAAGGATTTCTCGAAGCGCTGCTTAAAGGTCACCGGGGCTTTGATACCCGTTTTTCTGCTGGCTCAAGCAGCCTGGTAAATCTGGTCAAAAAAGCGGTGCAGAGTGAAACTGGCGCACTGCGCCACTACCTGAAGTGGGACAGCAGCAACCGGCTGACAACTCGCGCGCCGAGTGATGAG
Organism: Vibrio sp. MMH1-50; assembly: GCF_022347645.1. Taxonomy (NCBI): domain Bacteria; kingdom Pseudomonadati; phylum Pseudomonadota; class Gammaproteobacteria; order Vibrionales; family Vibrionaceae; genus Vibrio; species Vibrio sp. MMH1-50. Next base: position 85,422 of record NZ_JAKRGG010000008.1, on the reverse strand, counting down.
GCGATTAAAGCTGCAGAAAAGGCCGAACAACAAAAGCTTCTGATACTTGAGAACCGTGAAAAAGCCGCGCTGACCAAAGAGATCAAACTCTCTCGGGATCAACAGCCCGCTTTGATGGCTCGGGTTAAACTCGCCCGTCATCTGCAGGTGCACGCCAGAACAAATTGGCCGGAGCTAGAGTTCCGCTCGGTCCCTATAACCAGAATGACCAGCGCCCCGCTGCACGGTAACGAATCACTAACGCAACTGCGGGATATGGTCAAAGCTGTCAGCGGAGAAAACCGCGGTCTTGCCGGAGAGATAGAACTCAACCTAGAGCAGTTGCCGATAACAGCAGAGATCAGAGAGAAAGGCCTTCCGGTTACCCGGCTTCCTGTTAAGCAGGCGCTGATAGAACTTAGAGATAAAGTCACCAACATGGAGAAGGCTTCTTCAAACTGGTTCACCCGGTTGCTGTTTAAACCACAGCATCAGGCGCTGAACGAGATCAAAGGTCGCCTGAACGAGCTGGATAATCTGCGTCAGCAGCTCACCGAGTATTGGCCCGGAATGCCTAATCAGATCTGGTTTAGCAGCTTTGTGGCCAGAGAGGTAGAAAGGCTGAGTGATAAAATCATCCCAGAGCGTACGTTTGGTCCTATCCACCTGACCACACCCGAGCATAAAGCGTGGCAGGCTGTTAAGGCTGAGATGCTCACTAAGTAACTGAACCCCCTTGAGCGTGTTGAGCTTAATATGGTCAGCACGCTCTACCTCTTCTTTCTAGCTCGGGCAACCTTCCCGAAATCTATACCCAGGTCACTTTCGCTGAACCATACACTCGGCTTTTCCAATACATTCACTGCCCCTTGGTGCAGCACCGGTACTGTGTTGATGAGCTTTAACAATCCAGCCATCAGCAACCCCTCTCGTAATCTGGATTCTTGGCTAATTCATTGAATAAGCGGGTTAAAAAACCGTCGTTGGACCAGTGATTGGAGTGACGATAAACAGCGCTCCACTCACTAAACGCTGCAGATAAATCACGCTAGGGAATGCCTGTGTGAAGTCGGTATAGTATCCCTTCGAAGGTCATTCTATGTTTGGGCTTGTTGTATACACGGTCGGTGCTCTTCATAAGCTGAAGTGGTTTTTCCCACCGCTTATCAGTTACATTAGTCTAGGCATGATTTGGAGTGTTTTTTGCTCATGATACCTCCTTACCATGCAGCTCAAAAAAACATCATGAAAGAACAACACACTTTAGGTGTACAGGGAAGGAACAAGGAAAAATCATGATTAAACAAGTGGGTAGTACGACAATTCAGCCTTTGCATAAGCTTTCTTGTCATTGTGGAAAAGTGCAAATCGAACTGTCATTACCGAATGGAATCGAGAAGTCTCGACGCTGTGATTGTTCCATGTGCCGACGTCGCGGTGCGATTGTGGCATCGGTACCGTTGAACGGAATTCGTATCACTCAAGGTGAGGAAGTACTCAAGCTTTATCAGTTTAATACCAACACAGCTAAGCATTTCTTCTGTGGAGAATGTGGCATCTACACTCACCATCAGCGCCGCTCTAATCCGAGTGAATATGGCTATAACGTTGGCTGCTTAGAGGGCGTAAATCCGTATGAGCTGGGAGAGATAGAGGTGATGGATGGCGTGAACCACCCATCAGACCGATAAGAATTATTCCGATGAATTAAGGCAGTTTAAGTGAACAAGCTGCCATTCATCCAAAGGTGCGCGGCAATACTCGCTGCGTACCCAAGAGCAATCACCGGTGCCCATTTGAGATGACCAAAGAAAGTATATTGCCCCCTCGCTGCGCCCATGAGAGCCACGCCAGCAGCAGAACCAATCGACAGTAAGCTACCGCCAACGCCTGCTGTTAGTGTCACCAACAACCAGTTACCCATCGACATGCTTGGGTCCATCGTTAACACAGCAAACATCACTGGAATGTTATCGACGATGGCAGAAAGTATCCCCACCATGACGTTCGCCCAAATTGGATTCCACTCGGTGTACATCACGTTGGAAACCAGTTCGAGATAGCCAAGCAAACTCAAACCGCCAACACACATCACTACGCCGTAGAAGAACAATAAGGTGTCCCACTCGGCGCGAGACACACGGTGGAAGACATCAAATGGTACAACAGAACCCAGACGTTTCAGCGCGTAGTCATCCCCGTTGGCAATCGCCATTGCGGCTTTTTTGGCAAGAGAATGTTTGAGTGTTTTTCGCAGGAAGTAGCCAAAAAATTGCAGATAAGCGAGCCCCATCATCATGCCGACCACTGGAGGGAAGTGTAAAACGGCGTGGAAGGAAACCGCTGTTGCAATGGTCAGGATAAACAAGCCAACGATACGTCTTGCACCACGTTTCAGTTCGATGTGCTCATGAACCGTATCTGGCTTTGTGTTTGGTACAAACAACGACATGATGAATGCAGGTATGACGTAGTTGATTAGAGAAGGTACAAACAACGGCATAAACTCAGCAAAGCTGACGTGTCCTGCCTGCCAAACCATCAGAGTCGTAATATCGCCAAATGGGCTGAATGCGCCGCCAGCGTTTGCGGCAATGACGATGTTAATACAGGCAAGATTGACAAATCTTGGGTTGTCGCCAGAAACTTTCATCACTACTGCACACATTAATAGCGCTGTGGTCAAGTTATCGGCAATAGGAGAAATCACAAATGCAAGACTACCTGTGAGCCAAAATAACTTTTTGAAATCAAAACCTTTGCCAATCATCCACGCTTGCAGTGCATCAAACAGTCTGCGTTCTTCCATCGCATTGATGTAGGTCATCGCCACTAATAGGAACAATAAAAGTTCAGCGTATTCCAAAAGGTTGTGTTCCAGTGCGGCTTTAGCAACGTCAGCTTGGTTGTGTTGGGCAAAGGTATAGCCAATTAAAATCCAGATTAATCCCGCAGCGAGCAGTACAGGCTTGGATTTTCGCATTTGTAGGTATTCTTCCAGCATTACCAGAATGTAGGCAATGGTGAAGAAAATCAGTGCGGCATAACCGACGGTGGAATTGACGAGGTTAAGTTCACTGGTCGCAGCTGCAAACGTGGAGCTAGAAAATATCAAACAGCAAAACGCGACAATTGGGTAGATTGGCATAGACATTTCTCCTTGTCTGACTGGAGAAATTTTAGCCACATATTAATAGGTTAAGTGTGAGTAAGCTCGAATTAACGGTAGGAGTTTTGAATTGATGTAGCTTGCGCCACTACTTTCTGAGTGACGCAATGCTCGCCGCGCCAAATAGGATTACTGCAGCGTATAAACCATAGGTTAACCAATGGCTAATTTCTAAAAAAGGAACGAGTCCCTGACCTGCCCACATACCGCCTCCGTTTAATGAGCATTTTGTTGATGTCGGATAAATTTAAAGTAAATGAACAATGTTTTTTGTGAGTGAAAGCAAATTACAAAGTATTAGAAATGATAATTTTGGCGAGTGAGAGAGAGCTCTCATTTTTATAAAGTCTGCACTAGCCAAAAAGTGGTAATACAGACCATACATAGTGCTGAATGGATTTAGCGCAGTAATAGTTTTTTCAGCGGCGTAGCTTCAATGCCTTTTACAAGTAGCAGGGTTACCACAATGGTTGCTGGGTAAATAAAGGCGTCTTTAGCTAAGTTTTCTAGCCCTAATATACCTGCCATGTTCATCATGATGATGATCACCAGCAAATGACTCACGTAGATACCTAAAATGCTCGGTGACCACTTAAACACCCATGGCATATTGCCAAAGTTTGGATGGGCAAGAAGCCACATGAATACGCCTAAAGACCAGATCACAGTGCCAAATAAGAAGTCGTGTGAATTAAAGGCGATCTCGTCGTTCATCAAATAATAGGCTTCGGCAAAGTGCAGCGCCATACCAACCAAAATCAAGCGAATGGTGTTATTACGAGACCATTGCCACTGGTGTTGTCTCGCTAAGTAACCAAGCACAACCAACAATGTGCTGAAGAACGGACCATTGCGAGTAAAGAAGGGCGCTGGTAGCTCAGTCAGTGTGATGTAACTGCCTGCGAGTACCCCATAGACGTACAACAATATTGCCGTCGGGAGCAGCAACTGCGCCATGCCAACACGAACCAGCAATGCAATGATAGCGACAGCAATCACAAGTGCAGGAATGAACCACAAATGAACTAAGCCGCCTTCTAACAGCGAGTTAATTGGGTTCGACATCAAGTAGCCCCAATAGCCTTGTCGCTCAGCGAGATAGCCTGCCTCCGCAACCACTTGCCAACGGAACGGCATTAACAGACAAATCGCACTCCAAACCAGCCATATCTTAAGCAAGGGCTTAGCGTAGTTTTTCAGTGTTTCAACGGGATTTGCGCTGAGTTTAGGCTGGATTAGATAACCGGAGATGAGGAAAAACAGTGGTACAGCAAAGCGAGCCAATTGGTTAAGCATATACCCAACCCAAGGTACCTCATCCCATTGCCAGTACGTGAGTGCCATTTGACAGTGAAGCCCAACGATCGCGAACATTGCGATGATGCGGGCGAACTCTAAACTGGCAATTTTCTTTGTGGTTGCCATAAATACTTACCTAAAAAAGTGAAAAATCGCTGAGAAATTAACAGCTAATAGCTTGCTCATCGCGGTAAAAAATCAACTCATGTGCAATTGATAGTAACCAGTTTGTGAAATTCAGACCCATCTCAAATTTCGAAAATTCGTATTCATTGAGTTGCTCAATGTATTGCGATCGTGAGTGTGTCAGAGGGTATACATTGGTTTGACCAGTAAACTTTATATTGTAAAAAAGTACGACCGTGCTAAAAATGTATTTATGAAAAAAGGAAAAGTAACCAAAGAGCTGATACTGCAGCGTGCATTCCAACTGGCGAGTGAAAACGGGTTGGAAAGTCTCACTATAGGTGAGTTGGCGAAGCAGTGTGGCATGTCGAAAAGTGGCTTGTTTGCTCACTTCAATTCCAAGTTGAACCTTCAACTATCGGTGTTGGAGTTTGCCAATCAAGTATTCGCAGAGCGGGTTATTGCGCCTGCGCGTGAGTTGGGTGACAGCAATATCGAACGTAAAGTACGCGGTCTGTTGGACACTTGGATGACGTGGAATCACTCTTTTCAAGGTAGCTGTATGTTCCTTGATGCTTGGAACGACACCGCAGAAGAATGCTGTGCGTTGCAAGCTGCATTACGTAAATCGATTGATACTTGGCTGAATTATCTCGAAATTCAAATCAAGAAAGGCAAAGAGAACCAAGAGTTTGTCGCCGATTTAGATACGCGACAAGCGACCTTTGATTTATACGGGCAGTATTTAAGTGCGCACGTGTTTTATTCGATTAAAGGGCAAGAAGAGAGCCAGAGGTTGTTTTGGCAAGGCATCGATAATTTATTTATTCGATGGAAGCGCTAGCCCCGCGGTAACGGGCATAGTACGAGATTCATAATGAAGAGCGACATAGAGCGCTCTTTCTTATCAGCATAAAAAGCACGACCGTTCTATTTTGTGCAAAGCTGATAGTTAAGGAAAAGATCATGAGTGAGAAAATCTACTTCAATACTTCGCAGCGCTTCAGTGTTAAGCGTAGCTTGGTCAATATCAGTACGCGTTTGCACCATACGTTGGCACCGTCACATGCAAAAAAGACCGCGCGTAAGCTGTTGCTCACCCCAGCACGTACTCAGCCTAAAAATGCAGAGCCACAGGGGCTGATTAAAAGTGAAGTACAAGGTCATGCTGGTGCAATCAAAACTTATCAGCTTGGTAATGGTCCGGTATGGGTGCTGACTCACGGTTGGTCGGGGACAGCAAGTCAGTTCTATCCGTTGATGGAGCACATCGCCGCATCGGGTTACACCGCTTTGGCTTACGATCACCCTGCTCATGGTGAAAGTGATGGTCAGTATGGGCATATCCCGGGGTTTGTTCGTGGTCTAGAGGACGTGTTGGATTCTGTTGATGATGTTGCAGGTTTGGTGGGGCACAGTATGGGTACTGCGTCAGCGTTAGAATGTCGTCACAGCAAATTAGAAAACAAGCCACTGCTTTTGATTGCGCCGGTGCTTAACTACGTAGAAAACTTGTTTGGCAGCATTGCGCGTTCGGGTTATTCAATGAAGCTATTCAAAGCCGTGGTTTCGGAAGTGGAAGATCAGTTTGGTTACCCATTGCAATCCATTGACCCTGAAAAGCGTCTTGCTGAGCGAAAAGCAAAAACTATCATTGTTCATGATGAACAAGACAAATTCACCAAACACGGTGTATCTGCGAAAGCTGCTAATGAGATTGAGCGAGTCGAATTGGTGACGACGCAAGGGCAGGGTCATGGTCGCGTCATGAAGTGTGATGAGGTATTCCAGAGTTTTGACCGTTTAGTTGACGCTCGTTGATCGTAGCGATGGCGCTTGTGAATCAAAATCTAGAATAACAAAAGGACAGCTGATGCTGTCCTTTTCTATTTTACAATTTTGATAGCGGTAGGTGCTGAATAACAACACCTTAGCAGTGTTTAGTTACAGTTAGCTGGACCAACTTCTTTCCAAACACCCCATTCGCCAGACTTGCTAGGATCTTGACCTTGAGTCCACCATTTCGCTTCCCAAGTTTTACCTGCGTAAGTCACTTGATCACCACCAGTGTAAACTGCCGTTGCATCCCATGCGTTAGTACAAGTACCACCGCCTGTGCTGTGCTTCGCTACAACAACGGTTGCACTTGCAGTTGATACTGCTTGACCATCACTTACGCTTACTGTGAAGCCTAAGCTTGTGTCTTGTGGGTATTCTGCTGCTGTGAACGTTACTTTCGCACCGTTGACCGTAGCATTTAGACCTTGTGGTAGCGTCCAATCGAACGTTAGTGTGTCGTTGTCAGCATCGCTAGAAGCTGAAGCATCAATCACAACCACGTCACCAGCGCTTGCCGTTGCTGGTGCAGAAACCTGTGCAACTGGCGCTGTGTTTGGTGGATCAATCACGCCTGCTGGCTTAACGGTGACTACAACAAGATCAGAAGCCGTTGCGCCTTCGTTATCTGTTACGGTCAGCTTAAACGTTAGTTGCTCTTCAGCTGCGACTTCTACCGCATCAAAGCTTGCTGTTGCTGTGTTCGCGCCAGATAGAACGACTGCAGTACCTGATACTTGCTCCCAAGCGTAACTTGCGATTGTACCGTCAGAGTCAGTTGAGTTGCTGCCATCAAGCACAACGCTTGCAGGACCTGTTACTGCTTGGTCTACGCCTGCTGCTGCCGTTGGTTTACGGTTTGGTGGGGTAACGACGCCGCCAGCCATACCTTCGTGCATTGCATTAAGGATGTCGCCGTTATCTGCATCAATCTCCCAAGAGAATAGACCTGCTAGACCTAGAGATTTTGCGTAGTTGCCTTTCGCTAACACAGAACGATGATCGTCAAATGTGATTAGCTCACCAGTCGAACGGTTCCACACCCAAGGTGCTTCTGCTTGCGCATCATAGCCGTATTCAAAGCCGTTGATGCCAGTGTTGTTCGCACCTAGCATAAATGACTTAATACCTTTGTAGTCGATTACGCCATCTTCCCAAACACCTTGAGCTGTGCTGCCTTTCAGTTTGCCTGTTGCAGTACCGGTCATTGGGTCATTTGGATCTGTTAGCGTATCAGGTGTTACACCTTCCCAACCACGACCATACATCGCTGTACCAAGAACCAGTTTATTTGCAGGAACACCTTGCGCTAGAAGAAGCTGGATACCGTTATCTGCAGTGTATGCTGGACCTTTGTACGGTTCGCCGTTTTCATCCACGCCGCTGCCATCACACTGACCAGGACGCATGAATGAGCCACAGTAAAGAGCAGTTTGGTGACCAGGAACGTTGTTCCAGCCGCCGTAGAAGTCGTAAGTCATCGCAAAGATGTAGTCCATGTACTGAACCGCGTCTGCGTAATCTACGTCTTCAATCTTGTCGTAACCAACACCGATTGCTGAAGTTAGCTCGTAAGTACGACCTGTTTCTGCTTCAAGTTCATCTAGCATTACACGTAGTTCACGCATCAATGCAATGTATGCAGGACCATCGTTTACAGGGTCACCCTTATCTGCTGCAGCGCCGCCGCCACCAGGGAATTCCCAGTCAATATCTACGCCGTCGTAAAATTTCCAAGTTTTCAGGAATTTCTTAACTGACGCGACAAACGTGTCACGATTCTTCTTATCAACGAAGTCGTAGAATGGGTCAGAAAGTGTCCAACCACCGATAGATGGGATAATTTTTAGATCCGGGTTACGTTGTTTCAACGCCATTAGCATTGCGTAGTTACCCTTGATTGGCGTGCTGTATTCATGACCTGCTTGAGGGAAGCTCTTCTGATAAGCAGCCCACGGGTCATGGATAACCACTTCGTAATCATTCACACCACGACATGCCGTTTGCAGTGCATTAAAACTGTTACCACCAACTGATTTTACTGATTCGTTTGGACCACAAATTGGGATAAAGCCGTAAAGGATGTGAGTTAGGTTATCAACTGGCATGTTGTCGACAGTGTAATCACGACCGTAGATGCCCCATTCAACAAAATAAGTACCCATCACGATACTTGGATCGGTGTTGTAGCTCTTGTTGTTCGGATCAACATTCATCGTCAGAGGCTTCAAGTGTGAGCCGTCTGTATCTGCAATGGTAATTTCTACCGGAGCGCTCTTAGAACAACCTGTTGCGTCACACGCTTCGATTTCCATTTGGTACAAGCCGCCTTGACCATATTCAAATGAAGCCGTGGTTTGACTGCCAGTGATAGCGCCTGTTGCCACTTTTACACCGTCAAAGTAGACGTTGTAAGTGTCGCCAGATGTGCCACTCCACTGGTTAAATTTCACTTTGATCTTAGCCAGTTCATGGTATTTGACCATGTCGTTGTAGCCAGATGTGGTTTCCATTGCCAATTCAATTTTAGAAAATTGAAGGTTATTGGAACCGTACATATCGATACTTGGTGCGGTTGGAGCCGCGTTTGCAGCGCCAGATAGTGCTAGGGCAACCCCAGCTGCACATAGGTTAAATCGAATCATAACTTCTCTCTCAATCCTTGAATTCATGCTCGTTTAGGAACATAAGCTGCTCTTGCGACAGAAAAGACAATCAATTCACACACTGTGCAAAAGCATCCCTTTGAGCATTTCAGAGGCTTATTTTTTTTCAAAAAAAAATAAATCAAGATTCGACCGTGTTACACAAAACTCACTACAAGAAACATAGTTTTGCATAGAAAATACAATATTGAGCCAAGATTTTATAAATATTTTGCATGTATTTAATTAATCGCTTACTCAGTCCGTAGGGGTTATTTTGCGAGTGAAATTAAACTTTTCTGATGAAACAGAAAGAGTTACGACATAGAGGTAGCGTTGAAAAGGAGGTTATTTGCGACTGAAGTGTTCGCTCAACGCTGCTCTGCGTTTGGAAGCTGCGCCAGTTTCTGAGCCCTGAACCGTGTGTTCGAAGCCTTTTAGGATAAAGCGTTGGTCAGGGATTCGAGGCTCAATGCGTCGTATCTGTGGAGAGAGATGAGACCCTGAGATTTGGTACTCAGTTTTGCCAAGCCCGGTGTTCAGTGTGATGACTTTGCCATCAAACTCGAATTGAGTGGCGATAAGGCGATGGTTGCGAAAGACACCTTCGGGTGTAAAAGAAAGCTGTTCGGTTTGATAAGGTGGCGCACCGATCTCTATCCATTCACCGTAGATTTTGTTTGGGTCGATGTAATCTAAGTAAGATGCGTACAACTGGTAACCAAGCACACTAATCAACGAGCAACCGAAAACAGCAAAGCCCCCTTTAATGATTTTGAACTGATGACGAGCCCAAAATGAGGGTTGCGGTTCTGGCTTCTGTTTCCTTTTCCTGCGCCCAGTGGTGGTCATGATTCCTACTTACCTTCCTTTTTTATTATGGTGAGAAGCTTGAGCTACAAAAACAAACAATCTAGCTTTTGAGACGGTGAAACTATGATCTGATGTCCACTTTTACATTCCGAAACACAGTTATTGAGAATTTGCTCTTTCAACTAAGACCCATTTAGAGACTTGAGTCGTAAACCGAAACAGGGTAAAAAAGAGCTGATTTTTGATAAGGAAACCAATAATGAGTATTAAGGAAAACAGTTATTTTGCTGGTGGCGTAAAGTCACTAGGTTTTAGTCAACAAGGGCAGGATGTCAGTGTTGGCGTAATGCTACCAGGTGAATACACGTTCGGCACACAAGCGCCGGAGCGTATGAGTGTTGTTAAAGGTGCGTTGATCGTAAAGAAAGCGGGTGAAGTGGATTGGGTCACCTACAATAGTGGTGAGTTCTTCGAAGTTGAAGGTAATTCATCATTCGAACTGCAAGTGAAAGACGCGACCGCGTACTTATGTGAGTACCTCTAAGTACTAAATAGAATTGAGATAAAAGCCACCTTTTGGGTGGCTTTTTTCATGCATGTTGTTCAGATACAAACGTTTTTTAACAACAAACTGATAACTTTGTATATACTTAATACAGGTGCAACCATCAACAAGGAGGAAGTGATGGCAGTACAACCTAAACATTCTGATCTCCCTCCTCGCTTTGAGGCGACGGAATTTACGACAGAGCAAAGGCACCGTTTCACGAAAGTTGCGAATGCGGCACAAAAGCGTCGTGCTTTCTATAAACGAGCGATTGAAAACAGTCTAGTCGGAAAAATTAAGGAACGGGCACTGAAACCCATTATTCGTCCTAGAGAGGATAAACCAAGTAAAACACGCCAAGTGATTTGGTTGATTACGTTTTTGCTCGGCGGTTTATGGGCGATGTACATGTTTGCTTAACATGTGTGATAACGACCATTTGCACTTGCCATGATGCTAAGCAATTGGTCGTTATAAACTGGCATCGCGTTGTAACGAGGTCACATTTTCACTTCCCATTGCGCCAACAAGCGAATGTCTTTGATGGCGTAACTCTTCTGCATGCGAGCAATGCTCATAATAGGCGTACTGGTTTTTACCCGTGTGCTTTGCCGCGTACATGGCTTTATCCGCACAACGAGTCAGCTCAGATAGGTCATTCGCATCCTGATGATAGATGGCAACGCCAATGCTCATTGTAAGCTCATTAATCGTGTCTTCCGATTGATAGCCAGTTTTAAATAGATTGACGATGCGATCCATGATGGTGTCTAAGTCCTTTTTACAGCGCACATCGTAGAGCATGAGTACAAACTCATCACCCGCAAAGCGAGCGATCGAATAATCGTGTTTGTCTGTCTTTCGGTCTTTGTTGCGAATGTTGTTTTTCAAGCGTGTCGCGAAGTGTTTTAGTACGCGGTCACCCACATCATGACCATAGTTATCATTGATGTGTTTGAAGTTATCAATATCAAGGAAGACCAATGCGGTAACCGTATTACTATGGGTTTGATCTAGCTCCTCTAGCTTGGCGCGAGCCCAAGTTTCAAAACTCCAGCGATTCGCTAAGCCAGTCAATTGATCGAGATAAGCGAGTTCTTCAATCCCTTCTCGATAGAGAGTTTGGATGTAATTAACCACTTTTGAGTAGTAATAAGAAAACGTATGGCACACAAAGCAGATCGCCACTAAGGTGAACATAAAGCGACGCTCAGTCATTTCACTTGCAGTGGGAACACTTTCTAGAAAGGTTAAACCAAAAAAAATGATGAGTGTGTAACTGACACTGAATAGTAAGCCGACCTTAAATTCATTAATTAGAATAATGGCAGCCACAATGGGGTAGAGCCAAAGCAACCTGCCGGATGGCGCGTCGTTATAGAGCAGCAGTAGTAAACCATCGAACATCAATACCGCGGTGAGCAGTAAATCTGCGTATTGATGATGCCCACGTACTTTAATTAAATAACTGATGGCTAAACATGCCACAGCACACAGACCAATTAAAAAGCTAAGCCCCCAGTTCCCTTCAAAGTAATGCAGCACAGAGCCATAGGCTAAAAATGCCGTCGCAATGCTGGAACAGAGAAATACAATCTTCTTTTTTCTTGTCGATCGGATATCCGCCATTTCCTCTAGGCGTGCTCCGGCCAATTTCGACATTGTGTATCCCTACTTTAGAATTATTTAATGCCTATTCTAGGTGGTAATTTAGTACTACATGGAATAGCAATACGTCTAATTGTGATATGAATCATGTTTGGCATGAGTGTGAGTTGTTGAATTTGTAAGAAATTTACGACTTGTGAAAGTTTTCAGGATTATGAAAACTTTCAAAAAACCAAGTATGAATTGCGCTTATTTTGAACAAATTAACGTGATTATTCTTAAACATTTCTGTGAAATGAAAGCGATTTCAAAATATGAATGACAAATTAGAATCTAATAACATTATGATTTTCATTAACAAAATACGGCGCTAGTTTCATGCGTTGTTTCATGTCATTTCGAGTGCTTGTGCCATGTGAAGCAGTAGCGACTTTTCAAACGTTTCATTCCTTAAGATCCCTATTGAAATAATTACACCTACAAAAACTTAGGGAAATCACATGAAAAACTTAAAGGTTTTACCTCTCACTCTTGCAGTGGCCACTTCGCTTGCTTCTATTTCTACTTTTGCTGCCGATTCTGATGTAGAAGCTTTGGAAAAACGTATTCAAGAACTGGAGAAACGCATTGACCCAACTTATGTCGATGACCAACAACCAGCGGTATTAACGCCGGACATTGAGATTCCTTATGGCGTTGTGTTCTCTGGTTATGCTCGTTACGGTGCTCACTACCAAGGGGGCGACCAAAAGTACGTGATGGTTGATGGCTCTTTTAACGGCTCATCCGCTATTGGTCGATTAGGTAACGAAGGCAATGGCGGTGAATTCCAGTTAGCAAAAGCATTTAAGAATGACAGTGGCGCAATCTGGGATGTTGTGGTGATGTTCGATCACTGGGGTGACGAGGTGAACCTGAAAAAGGCTTATGCAGGCGTTACGAATGTACTAGAGAGTCAGCCGAACGCTTACATTTGGGCTGGTCGTGATTTCCATCAGCGTCCACAACAGGGCATCAACGATTACTTTTGGATGATGCACGATGGTCAAGGTGGCGGTATCAACAACCTTGAGCTTGGTTCCGTCAAACTTGACCTTGGTGCGGTTGCTTCGGTTGAAAGCTGTAACCCGGAAATCACTCCGGGATCAAACCCTTCAATCTCTTGTACTGGTGGCTCTGGAACGGGTGATAGCGGTGCGTATGCATTCACATCTAAACTGCACGGCATTGATATGGGCTTTGCTGATTTAGAGCTTTACGCGAACTATGGTTTTGATTCAGAAGCAATTGAGAGCTCAGAACACATTGATGCTTACCAGCTGGGTGCGGTGATTTCTCGTGCACACGACAGCGGATCAAACCGTTTAGTGTTGCGTTATTCTGATAACGCTGACAACGGCGTATTCTGGAAAACAGAAGACTTAACAACTATTTACGCAAGCTTTGAAGGTAATGCAAACCTTGGTGAAAACGCTGCGGTTGAATACCTATTGGCATATCACGATTACTCAATTGACGGTTCAAACAAGCTTGAAGATGAGCGTACTAACTACAGTGCTATCGTCCGTCCGATGTACTTCTGGAATGATGTTCACTCGACTTGGCTAGAAGCGGGTTACCAAATGGTTGATTACGCACGTGCCGATGATGACAACACAGGCTGGAAAGTGACGCTATCGCAAAATATCTCGTTTGATTGGGGTGCTGGCGCCCGTCCGATGCTCCGCTTCTACGCGACGGCAGGTGAGGTCGACAACAAAGCAACCAACAATGACCCTAAGCAAGACACATTTAGCATAGGTGCTATGTGGGAAGCTTGGTGGTAAACCGAGTCTAATTAATTACTGTCCATGTAACAGTGGTAGGCACTGAAGGCAGATTTATTAGGTTTCTACCACTGATTTATTTCTTAACTCTCTCTATTTAGTCATGGTGTTCATTGCAGCCAGTGAAAACCATACTGTCCATTATTGACCCTATTTTGAGCCGCATTTGCGGCTCTTTTTTTGTTTCTATGCTTTAAAAAACTGCGCAGAGATCTTTATTAAAGAGTTGTGAAATCAATGCCTTTATTGAATCTCATTTGAACGTGAAATGACCGTTTTATGAAACAGTTTCATGGCGTGAAAGGAAACTGCCTACCGCTTCATTTTTTCCGATATTGCCCGAATCTAAAGGGATTTCGGTGTGATTTCTCTCACGATAACACCCTAGTGGATAAGAAATACTAGCTGCCATGAAAGCGGTTTCGAGAAATGCATCTCGAAGCAAAATTGAATCTTGATGCTCAGGTGGAAGAGGTTTCTTGTGGCGACGATTAAAGATGTATCTGAATACGCAGGGGTTTCTCAGGCAACGGTTTCTCGTGTGATCAATGGCACTAGCCGTGTAAGTCACGATAAGAAGCTGAAAGTCGAGAAAGCGATTCAAGAACTTGGCTATCGTCCAAACTCAATCGCTCAGGCTTTGGCGTCTAGTCGCACTGGCAGTATTGGCATCATCGTGCCAGAGCTTGGTGGTCCATTTTACTCTGGCATTTTGCACAGCATGGAAGAGCGTCTGCGCCGTTTCGGTTACCACGTGGTGGTAACTGCAGGTTCAAACTCTGAGCAAAGTCAGCGTGAGTCAGTGGAATTTCTGCTTGGACGACGCGTGGATGCCATCATTTTGCATGCACAAAACCTGACGGATGATTATTTAATCGATCTTAAAGAAAAAGGCATTCCGGTGGTACTGGTGAATCGCTTTATTCCAGAAATGGCGCAATGCTGTATTGAGATCGATAACGAATTTGGTGGTCAGTTGGCGACCGAATACTTGTTGCGAATGGGGCATCGCAACATAGCGTGTATCACCGGTCCTCTGGACAAATCTGACGCACGGGGGCGTCTACAAGGTTACCGCAAGGCTCTTGAAGAAGCGGGAATCGAGTATGACGAAGCGTTGGTGTCCGAGGCCGGTTTTACCGAAGAATCAGGGGAAAGCGCAATGCGTAAACTGTTGAAGCGCGATTGTCATTTTACTGCTGTATTTGCGTGTAATGATCATATGGCGTTCGGTGCTTACGAAGTGCTGAAAGCCAATGGTGTAAACGTTCCGGAGCAAATCTCTTTGGTGGGGTTTGATGACATTTTATTTGCACGCTACCTCACGCCAGCCCTAACCACAGTTAACTTCCCTATTGAGCAAATGAGCGCTGAAGCTGTCCAGCTCGTGATTCAAATTCTCAATAAAAATAAACGAGATGTGAACTTCAAATTGTCGCCAAGCTTGGTGCCAAGAAGTTCAGTCAAGGAACTGCATACCCTATAAAACGATAATTAAGGACAACAACATGAAACTGAAAACTTTGACGCTTGCCATGACCGCTGCTTTGGGTGTTGCTGCAACGGTAAATGCGGCTGATGAAACCAAAATTCGCTTCGATGGTTTCCCTGATTTTGATAGTAGCTTGAAAGTGCTGCTACCTGATTTCGAGAAGGAAACGGGCATTAAAGTGGATTACCTAATGAATAACCACGGTGACCACCATACCAAGCTGACAACCAACTTGGCGACGGGTTCTGGCGCAGGTGATGTGATTGTTGTTGATGTAGAAAAAATCGGTCCATTTGTGGCGTCTGGCGGCTTAGTGAATCTGTCTGAAAACTATGGTGCAGACAAATACGCAGAAAACTTTGCGCCTTATGCATGGGCACAGGGTAAAGGTGCAGATGGCGATGTGTATGGTATGCCAGTCGATTTAGGACCGGGTGTGATGTACTACCGCACTGACATTTTTGAAAAAGCGGGCATTGATATCAATGAAGCGATCAAAGATTGGGACTCTTATATTGCGGCGGGTGAAAAGCTGAAGCAACAAAACGTTCAACTGATCGCGTCTGCTGCGGATGTGGCACAAGCGATTATCTTTACCACAGTGCCAGAAGGTGAAGGTCTATACTTCGATAAAGATGGCAACCCAGTCGTGACCTCTGAGCGTTTTGTGCACGCGTTTGAAGTGGCGAAAGAGATTCGTGATAAAGGTTTAGATGGTCGTATTCTTGCGTGGTCAAACGAATGGTACGAAGGCTTCCGTAACGGCACATTTGCTACTCAGCTTTCGGGGGCTTGGCTACTTGGTCACCTAAACAACTGGATTGCTCCTGAGACTGCAGGTAGCTGGGGTGTATCTAACCTTCCTGATGGTATTTACGGCAGTTGGGGTGGCTCATTCCTATCGATTCCAACCCAATCTAAGCATCAAGACGAAGCGTGGAAGCTGATCGAATACATGACAACTCGTCGCGATATTCAGCTTAAACACTTCGAAACTATCGCAGCATTCCCTGCAAACACAACAACTTACGACGACCCTATGTTTGAAGAGAAAGTCGAGTTCCTTGGTGGGCAGCAAGCGCGCTTATTGTTTGCTGAGGTGGCACAAAACATCAAGCCAGTGGCACCAGCAAAAGGCGACCACGTTGCTCGCTCTATCATCCTAGAAAACGCACTGATGGAAGTGCTGGATGAAGGCAAAGACATTGAAACGGCATTGAAAGAAGCGGAACGCATGATTAAGCGCCGCACCCGTAATTTGTAAGCATTTCGCCATTTGGTAAGCAAGGAGGGCGAACCGCCCTCCTGAGTAGAGGTCGTTACTATGAATCATGCAGCGAGCAAGGTTATGGAAACATCACAACGTGAGAGCATTTTTTCTCGTCTAAGTTTGAAAGCGCTTACACCGTATGGATTCCTATTGCCGTTTTTGATTATTTTTTCTGTTTTCGGGATCTTCCCGTTACTGTTTTCAATTTTTCTTTCTTTCCATGAGTGGAACCCAGTCGAAGGTTTGGGTGCGATGGATTACGTCGGGCTAGAGAACTACCACATTGCTCTGACTGACCCGTGGCTGTGGCGCTCATTGAAGAACACCCTTTGGCTAGCCATTACGTCTGGTGTGGCGCAGCACTTAGTTGCTCTGCCTGTGGCGTACATTCTGGTGTCTTTGGGTGACCGTTTCCGTCATTGGTTGACGTCGGCTTATTTCCTGCCGTTCATTACGTCAACGGTGGCTGCGTCACTTATCTTCTTCAACATGTACTCGCCAAACTCAGGGATCATCAACCAAAGCTTAATGGCATTGGCAGACAGCACACTATTTGGTTGGGCATTCTCTTGGGTGAACGACTTCCAGCCAATCCGTTGGTTAGATGACGCAACCATGGTGAAGCCTTCTATCGCCATTATGGTGTTCTGGAAATACACCGGTTTTAACATCGTGCTTTACACCACTGGTTTGATGACGATTCCTAAAGACATCCTAGAAGCGGCTCGTATGGACGGTGCAAACGCATGGCGTCGATTCTGGAGCATTTCACTACCAATGATTCGTCCATTCATCTTCTTTGCGGTCACCATGACTATCATCGGTAACTTGCAGTTGTTCGAAGAACCCTTCGTTCTAACGCGCGGTACGGGTGGTACAGGTCAGTCTGGTTTAACTATCTCAATGTACCTCTACAAAGTGGGCTGGGAATGGCTAGAGATGGGTACAGCGTCAGCGATTTCGTGGCTGCTCTTTACCTTGATTGCAGGCTGTACAGCGGTTCAATTCTTCTTCTTCGGTAAGAAAGGTCTAGGGGAGCAATAAGATGAGTACTAACACTTTACCTGCGGCGCAGCGTTGGCGTCCAAGCGATCGCAGTATCGAGATCTTCACCAAAATACTGATGGTGATGCTCGGCTCAATCCTGATTGTTTCTGCCATCATGACCGTATTTCCGTTCATTTGGTCGGCGCTGCTATCAACCCGTGATCGTACCGAAATCTTTGGCACTGGGATTAGCTTTGCGATTGGCGACAGCTTAGCGGTCAACTACGCAAAACTACTGGAAATCATGCCGTTTTGGCAGGCGATGTTTAACTCTATCTACATCGCATTCCTAGGCACCACAATTTCACTGCTGTTTTGTAGCATGGGCGGCTATGCGTTTGCGGTGTACAAGTTCAAGGGCAAAAACGTGCTATTTGGTATGTTGGTTGGCTCAATGATGATTCCGCCAGTATTGAGCTTGATCCCTTACTTCATGATCGTGAAGTTTCTCGGCTTACTCGATAACCACTTAGCGGTTTGGCTACCGTTCACAACGACACCATTTGGCATCTTTTTGATGCGTCAGCACGTGGTGGCTTCGATTCCAAAAGAGCTGTTAGAAGCGGCGAAGCTCGATGGTGCAGGTGAATTTAGAACTTACTGGAGCGTGGTATTGCCACTGATGAAGCCTGCGCTTGCTACTTTGGCTATCGTGCAGTTTGTCTTCTTCTGGAACATGTTCATGCAGCCACTCGTGGTACTTACAACGCCAGAAAACTACGTGATTACGCAGGCACTGCGAAGCGTGCAGGGCATTCCGAATACGCCGTGGGGAGCGGTGATGCTCGGAACAACCATCTCCATTTTACCGTTAGTGATTACTTACTTATTTGCCTCTAAACAGATGATCAGCGGCTTGACCTCTGGTGCCGTCAAGGGCTAAGCGAAACAAAAGGTTTTATAACAATGAATAAATTCCAACTACCACAAGATTCAAAATTACGTAGCCCAGAGTTCCTATTTGGTGTCGCAACCTCTTCTTATCAGATTGAGGGCGGTGCTCAGCTAGGTGGTCGTACGCCTTCGATTTGGGACACGTTTTGTAATAAGCCAGGTGCAGTCGACAACGCAGATAACGGTGACGTGGCATGTGATCACTTCCATTTGTGGAAGCAAGACATCGAGATGATTCAAGGCTTAGGCGTGGGCGCTTACCGTCTATCGATGGCGTGGCCGCGCATCATTCCTGAAGATGGCAAAGTGAATGAAGAAGGTTTGAAGTTTTACGAGCAAATCATCGATGAGTGCCACGCTCGCGGTTTGAAGGTTTTCGTTACGCTTTACCACTGGGATCTTCCGCAATACCTAGAAGACAAAGGTGGTTGGCTAAATCGAGAAACGGCTTACAAGTTTGCAGAGTATGCGGATGTAGTTAGTGCTTACTTTGGCGATAAGATTGATTCTTACGCGACACTGAACGAACCATTCTGTTCAGCCTACCTAGGTTACCGTTGGGGTGAACATGCTCCAGGTCTTAAGGGTGAACGCGAAGGTTTCTTATCAGCACACCACCTAATGCTGGGTCATGGTCTTGCGATTCCACACATGCGTAAGAATGCACCAAATGCGATGCACGGTTGTGTGTTCAATGCGACGCCTGCTTACCCATACAGCGAGGCGGATATCGGTGCGGCAGAGTATAGTGATGCGGAAGGTTACCATTGGTTTATGGACCCTGTATTGAAGGGTGAATACCCTCAGTTGGTCTTAGATCGCCAATCGCACAATCTACCGATGATTCTGGAAGGTGACCTCGACATCATCCAAACCGATTTGGACTTTATCGGGATTAACTTCTATACCCGTTGTGTGGTGCGTTACAACGAACATGGTGATATTGAAACTGTTCCTCAACCAGAACAAGAGCACACGTTCATTGGCTGGGAAATTCACCCTCAGGCATTGACGGACTTACTATTGCGTCTGAATGACCGTTATCCAAACTTGCCGCCACTTTACATCACTGAAAACGGCGCAGCTGGCGATGACTATTGCATTGCTGGCGAAGTGAATGATGAGCAACGTGTGCGTTACTTCCAACTGCATCTAGAAGCGTTGGATGCTGCGATTAAAGCAGGTGTGAATGTGAATGGTTACTTCGCTTGGAGCTTAATGGATAACTTCGAGTGGGCTTACGGGTACAAGCAGCGCTTCGGCATTGTCCACGTGGATTACCAAACACAAAAACGCACCTTAAAAGCGAGCGCAATTGCTTACCGTAACATGCTGCTAGATCGAGCAGAGGAGAACCAGTAATGGCAAAAGTCGAATTCAAAAACATCAAGAAATCCTACGATGATGTTGAGGTAGTGAAACACTTCGACTTCACGGTGCAAGATGGAGAGTTTGTGGTTTTCCTTGGTCCATCGGGCTGCGGTAAATCGACCACGCTACGTATGCTTGCTGGGCTGGAAAGCATAACGGGTGGTGAGATTTACGTTGGCGATAAGCTGATGAATAAAATCGATGCGAAAGATCGTGATCTTGCGATGGTGTTTCAAAGCTATGCGCTGTACCCACATATGACGGTATACGAGAACATCGCTTTTGCACTGAAACTGAAAGGCATGCCAAAAGACCAAATCGATGTTGAAGTGCGTAAAGCGGCAAAAATGCTTGAGTTGGACGCACTGTTAGATCGCAAACCAAAAGAGCTGTCTGGTGGTCAACGTCAACGTGTTGCGATGGGGCGTGCCATGGTGCGCACTCCTAAGGTGTTCTTGTTTGATGAGCCATTATCGAACCTAGATGCCAAACTGCGTGGCGTAATGCGTGAAGAGATCAAACAGCTTCATCGTGAGCTAAAAACCACCACGATTTACGTAACCCACGATCAAATTGAAGCGATGACACTGGCAGACCGTATCGTGATCTTGAAAGATGGCTATGTGGCTCAAGTTGGCACCCCAACGGAAGTGTTCCAACGCCCGGCCAACAAGTTTGTGGCGCAATTCATTGGCAACCCATCCATGAACATGTTGGATGCCAAGCTGATTGGTGAAGACGGTAACTGGGAAGTGGAATTGGGTGATGTTCGTATTCCTCTACCAGAGCGTTTCAAAGCACACGCATCGAAGAACTTAGCACTGCACTTTGGTGTACGTCCTACGGACATTCATCTACGTGCTGAGCAAGTGGATCATGACCGCGTGCTGCCATTCCCTGTCAAAATTAAAGACAAGGAGCTACTAGGTGCAAGTATTCTACTGAAAACGGAAATTGCTGGTCAGCCATTAATGGTTGAAACACAAGCTGCGGAAGTGGATGTGGATAGTTTAACTCTCTACTTGGATTTAGATGCGATTCATCTGTTTGATGCACTGAGTGAAAACTCGCTAGCGACATTCTAAACCCTCGATATGAAAGCCAGTGCGCGCTTGCGTACTGGCAAATTATCTAGCTCTCATTTCCCATATCCAAACGTTGTCGCGTTCCCCGGCGCAACTTATATTTTTGTTATTAGCTTGCTGGGAAAATTCCTACAATGAAAAAGAAAAAAAGAGCAGCATCTATTTACGATGTGGCTAAGTTGGCTGGGGTATCACCGAGCACCGTTTCACGCTTCCTCAACCGTACAACTTTTGTCTCGGACGATAAAAGCCAAAACATAGAGAAAGCGATCAAGTCACTGGGCTATAAGCCGAACTATCAAATGGGACAAGGCACCAATACGCGTTCCATGACGATTGGCGTTCTTATCCAACATCCAGAAAGTCCGCACACCAGTCGTATCCTTAACGATATGGAAAAGGTTCTGAATGCTCAGGGGTACTCGTTGGTGATTGCGACGGGACATTGGCAGCGTTCATTGGAATCGCATGCTTTGGAGTATTTGGCGAAGAGTAATGTCGATGGCGTCATCATTGTAACGGGCAGTTTGACGGAAGCGCAGATACTGGAATATGCAGAGCGAATTCCGGTTGTTGCGGTTGGATACAATGTCATTGGCGATAAGGTTCGATCCATAAATATAGATAATGTATTGGGTGGATATATGGCGACACTGCATTTGATGCAGCAAGGTCACGTGAATATCGCGCATATTAAAGGGCTTTTGAATCAACCAGACGCCGTTGCTCGCTTTGTTGGCTACAAGAACGCACTGCAAGAGGCTGGCATTAAAGTGCTACCAAAATTGGTTAAGCAAGGCGACTTCAGCAGTGAGTCCGGTTACGCCAAAACCGTTGAGTTGATCGAATCTAAAGTGCATTTCTCCGCGTTGTTTGCTGCCAATGACCAAACGGCTTATGGAGCAATAAAAGCTCTGCATGACCATGGTTTTCGTGTACCAGAAGATGTGTCCGTGATCGGTTTTGATGATTTGCCGACCTCACAGTATTTTACGCCAGCATTAACCACGTTGCGTCAGCCAATTGAAGAAGTCGGAGCGCTCAGTGCAGAGTCCATTCTTAATTTATTGAGTGGTGAGAGACACGAGGTGCGTTTGCCACCTATTGAGTTGATTGTTCGTCAATCTACCGCTTCAAAGTTTCGTCAGTCAAGCTAAGGCAATCTGTCGAATGCATTAGAAAATATTTTCCGAAACTCGACGAAATTTTGTTGTATTTGTGACCAAACTCCGTCTAGAATTCGCGCCTGCATTTTGGTGGTTAAGTGTTCAATTGCCGAAATGTCCAAATTCTAATAAATCTAATTTTTTGAACTGCCTCACAGTTTTCTGTGGGGCAGTTTTTAGTTGTAGGAAAGGTCTCAATTCATGCCTAAAAGCCAGAATATCAACCAGCGTATGTCTATCGTGGCATTGGCTTGGCCGATACTTGTCGAAATATTGCTACGGACGGCTTTAGGAACCAGTGATGTATTCATGCTGAGTGGTTACTCGGATAAAGCCGTCTCTGCGGTTGGGGTTATCACGCAGCTCACGTTCTTCCTGATCATCGTATCCACCTTTGTGAGTAGTGGCACGGGCATCTTGATCGCGCAATACAACGGTGCAGGGCGTGAGAAAGACTCCGTTGATGTTGGCGTTGCCAGCGTAGCTTTGTCCGTTATTGTTGGTGCATTTTTGAGTGTGCTTGCTGTGATCGGTGCGGTGTTCTTCTTACCTTACTACGGGTTAGAGGCGCAGGTTGAGCAATACGCAAGAGAATACTTGCTGATCAGCGGTGCGATGACGTTCAACGTAACGATTGGTATCGTCTTCACCACAATTCTGCGCAGCCATGGTTACTCACGCTCACCAATGGTGGTGAACCTTATCTCTGGTGTATTCAATATCATTGGTAACTACATTGCGTTGTACCAGCCTTTTGGTTTGCCTGTGTATGGCGTTGAAGGCGTTGCGGTGGCGACTGTCGTCAGCCAAGTGATCGGTACTTTGCTATTAGGCGTGATTTTGAAACGCAGCAGTATTGAATTGCCAATGTCTAAGCTCAAACAAGTTCCGAAAGAGGTCTACAAAAAGATCTTAAAAATCGGTGGCATGAACGCGGGCGAAGTACTGTCTTACAACATGGCGCAAATCTGCATCGTGTACTTTGTGGTGCAAATGGGTACCTCTTCGCTAGCGGCATTTACCTATGCGCAAAACATCGCACGTTTCTCTTTCGCGTTTGCGCTCGCGATTGGTCAGGCAGCGCAAATCCAGACAGGGTACTACATAGGCAAAGGTTGGGTGACCAGCATTTTGAAACGTGTGCAGATCTACTTTTTGATTGGCTTTGCGGCGTCAACAGCAGCGACGTGTTTGATCTACCTATTCCATGAAGAGATTCTGAGCGTGTTTACCGATCAGCCAGAAATCTTGGCATTGGCGGGCGCATTGGTCATGGGGTCAATCGTGCTAGAGGCAGGACGCGTGTTTAACCTGATCTTCATTTCGGCACTCAAGGGGGCGGGCGACATCAAGTTCCCAGTACAGATGGGTATTCTGAGCATGTGGGGATTAGGTGTGGTGTTCTCTTACATTTTCGGCATTCACATGGGTTATGGCGTGATTGGTGCTTGGATGGCAATTGCTCTAGATGAATGGGTGCGCGGTATCATTATGGCAAGACGCTGGCGCTCTCAAGTGTGGACGAAGTTTAAAGTAAGTTAACTTCCGTTCATAAAAACCAGAGATTCCGGACATCTCGTTCCTCGATTCTGGAATGACAATGTTTAGTTATGGTGATTGGAAACCTTGTTCTATAACGCGTCATTCCCGATAGCGACGAAGGAGCGCAGTCGGGAATCTCTTACTCGCTCTCAACATAAAAAAGCGCTGTAATTCAGCGCCTTTTTGCTATCTATTCATCACATATAAGTCGCTTTAAAACTCACACTCTGCTTGGAAACACATACGCTCCTTGCTGTACGGATGATCCAACTCCAACATCTCCGCATGCAAATGCAGACGGTTGGCTTTCTCGCCATATAAGCCGTCGCCAACCATCGCCATGTTCAAGCCCATGTGGTGGGCACTGTGTACACGCAATTGGTGGGTACGCCCCGTTTTCGGGTACATGTACACCTTGCTGCGTCCGTCTTTTACTTCAATCAGTTGCCAGTAAGTTTCGGCAGGTTTACCGTGTTCAAAGCACACAAGTTGACGTGGACGGTCATCTGGATCGCCACGCATCGGAAGCGAGATTTCACCTTCAGGCTCAGTTAATACACCTTCAAGCAGTGCCATATAACGTTTTTGTACGCCGCGTGTAATGAACTGCTTTTGCAAGCTCTTGTTCGCGCGTTTGGTCAAAGCAAACACCAAAATCCCCGAAGTCGCCATATCTAAGCGATGAATCACAAATGGCCCTTCGGCATCTGGGAACATTGTTTGAAGACGTGTGTACGCCGAATCCTTGATGGTTTTACCCGGAACAGAAAGCAGACCCGATGGCTTGTTGACGATCACCATGGCTTCATCTTGGAACAGTATTTCTAACTCTTTATCTTCTGCCCAATTTTCTGCCAATGGGTTTGGCTCCACATCCAAGCCTTGCAGCATGTGCCCCAAAATCGGCTGACACTTGCTGTTGCAAGATGGGTAAAACTTTTTGTGTTGGCGCACTTCCGATTTCGGCGATACGCCCCACCAAAACTCAGCTAATGCTAGTGGTTGGTAGCCATGCTTGTATGCGAACTGAAGCAGTTTCGGAGCGGCACATTCACCAGAACCGGCTGGTGGTACTGGATTGGTAGTAGGAGCAAAAATGTCCACCAAGTCGCGCTCTGCGTTGCGGTTGTCCAAGAAGCGGTATTGCTTATGCAGTTTGTGTTGTAGAGCATTAGACAAATCTTTGCGCTGCTCTTTGAGCCCTGCCAGTGTTTGTTCTAGCTCGGCTAAGCGTGCTTCTTTGATTGCCAGCCTTTCGTTCCAAGCTTGTTTGAGGTACTTGAGCACATTCTTCTCAGCAACGCTTTGTTTACCCAAATCATCCAGTAGCGCTTTTAGATCTTCTGGATTTAAGGTTTGCTCGCCTTGCGTACGTTGCTGTTTTCGTTCTGCACGACCGGTAATCATCACTTGGCGCTGGGCATTCTCTTCTTGTTGATACGCTTCGCGGTCGGCTTTAATTTCTGCTTTTAGTTGTGCCAGTTCTGGATTAGCAGCAAAGGCTTTGTATTCCGCATTCGCCGCGTTAATAGCATCCGTCTCGCCACGAAAGAAACCTTCTTCCGTCAACATGTCGAATACGGGTGGAACAAAACCAGGGAGCAAGTTTTGATCGGCAATCTTGCCAGAGAACGCACTGAAGTAGCCAATCTCACCTTGTGGATTACGCACTAGCAAAACACCGAACATCTTACCGCGTCCACTTTGCTCATCCTCAAGACCAAAATCGTGCTCAAAGTCAGTTTGTGTCATGAGGTGCTGCTGTAATTGCTCTGCAGCCAATACACACAATGGGTGAGGGGTGTAGTAGAACGGAAACGTAAACTGCGCTGGCAAGTTATAGCCAGAAATGTCTGCAGAAAATCGAGTAAAGCATTGTTCAGGCGAGTGCATGAGAGTGAGTCCGCGCGAAATAAAAATCGAGCACGGATTGTACCTGTTTTGGCTGTGATTGCTATTCGAAGGCGCTCCTGGGCTGACGGTATCGGCTCGCTATGACTCCTTATCTCAATGATTTTCATTGCTTAGAACGCAGAAATTAGGATTGCGTTTGAAATGATTAATTTGAGTGATGTACTGTTTTGATTGATAAGAAAGAGCGTTGTTCTCGAATGATTTATTAGATGCAAAAGGAAAAGCATGTCGAAACTGGTGTTGGCATTGATACGATTTTATCAACGCTATTTATCCCCACATAAAGGGTTCCGTTGTGCTCATGCGGTGTACTACGGCACGGATTCTTGTTCTGCAGCCATCAGCAAAATAATTCAACGTAAAGGCGTGTTTTCTAGCTATACCAGTGTTCAAGACCAGTTTACACGCTGTAGACATGCTCATCAGCGTCTTCAAACTGAGGAACCTTCCCGTAATCGCAAGCGGCGTAAGAACAAAGACTCATCTTGTGTAACGGATATGGGATGCAACTCTTTAGATTGCGTCCCGAGTGATGCCTGTAGCGGTGGCAATGATTCACCTTGCAATTGTTGGTAATGGACTCTGTACGTAAATAAAAAGGAATGTGATGACCACTGATCAACTCAAAACTCTGTTTGAAAATGATTTGCGACATAAGCTCGAACCGCTGGAAGCTTTACGTTTAGAAGCGCTTCGTCGCCGCAAGTTTCTTGGTGTCGCGGTGTGTGTTTTCTTTGGAGCAGTGGCTTTTGATATTGCCACCTTCGCTACCATGTTTGTGCTCTTGGCATTGTTGCTCGGCGGTTGGGCTTACTTCAACAAAAAGCACAATGAGTATCGTACAACCTACAAGCAATACATTATGCAGAGTTTGTTGGCACACATTGAGCCTTCACTGACTTGGGACCCAAGCCGCAAGCTTGACAAAGATACCTTTGAGCGTAGTGGTTTGTACTTAGACCGCTGTGATGGTTTCGAAAGTGATGATTTTATTTCGGGTACCATCGGTGAAGCCAAAGTGGTGATGTCTGAGATTCAAGCATCAAAGCTCATCAGCTCTGGAAGTGACAGTTCGAGTAAGCATCACGTATTTTTTGCGGGGTTGTTTTGCGAAATCGACGTTCCGATGAATGAAGACATTTGCACCTTTGTGCTGACTGATCGTGATGATACCCCAACCTTGCGCGAAAAGTTGTGGGATAGCTTCTTCAAGATTCAAATAGGTAAACGAGTCCGACTGGGCAATCCAGAATTTGACCAGCAGTATGAGGTGTATAGCGACGATTTAGACACGGCAAAGCAATTG
Source organism: Vibrio sp. MMH1-50 (assembly GCF_022347645.1). Classification (NCBI taxonomy): domain Bacteria; kingdom Pseudomonadati; phylum Pseudomonadota; class Gammaproteobacteria; order Vibrionales; family Vibrionaceae; genus Vibrio; species Vibrio sp. MMH1-50. Next base: position 58,487 of record NZ_JAKRGG010000008.1, on the reverse strand, counting down.
TTAACGGATGAATTGATGGAGCGTGTGCTGACTTTTCGTCGTGAAAGTGAGTTTTCTAGCTTGTCGCTTTCTCAAGTAAACGGAAAGCTCTACATCGCCATCTCGCATTGGAAAGAGCTGTTTGAGCCTAAATTGGATGAACCTGCGGGTGAGTTTGAAGCGGTCGCGGAGATTTATCGTGAGTTGGATTTCTTGATTGGCACGGTTCGCAGTTTAGACCTTATGCGACCAATGATGGAGCCTGATAGTGTAGTAGAAACGGCGTAATCCCCTGTTATTCTCAAAGTGAAACTCGGTAAAGACTCGGTGATTTCAGCTTGAGATTCATCCAAGATCCTGTACCTTAGCGTGACTATTTTTTGCAGCCTGTTTTCATTCAAAGAGTGACCTGAGCTGCTTCACTTTTGAGTTAAAGTCATGTCACAAGCTAGCATCAAATTCATCGCCACCGATATGGATGGCACCTTACTTGACCAATATGGTCGTCTAGACCCAGAGTTTTTTGACCTGTTTTTACAGCTTGAAGAGAAGGGCATTTTATTCTCCGCAGCGTCAGGTCGTCAGTACTACAGTTTGCGTGATACGTTTGCGCCAATTCAAGACCGTATGATTTACGTGGCAGAAAATGGCACCTTGGTGATGCACCAAGACAAAGAGCTTTATAGCTGCACCATTCCGAAATCGGAAATCGATGAGATAGTAAAAGCGGCACGTGCGGTAGAAGGCACACACCTTGTACTGTGTGGTAAGCGTTCGGCTTACATCGAAACCAAAGATCCAAAAGCGTTAGAAGAGTTCCAGAAATACTACCACCGTTGCGAATACGTGCCGGATTTGCTGGCAGTAGAGGACGAATTTATCAAGGTCGCAATCTGTCACTTTGATGGCTCTGAAGAATTGGTATTCCCTACAATGAGTGAGAAGTTTGGTCACAGTCATCAAGTGGTGGTGAGTGCGAAGATCTGGCTTGATGTGATGAACGCAGAAGCGTCAAAAGGGGCGGCGATCAAGCACCTTCAACAAACCATGGGTTTCGGTCCTGAAGAGACGATGACGTTTGGTGATTACCTCAATGACCTAGAAATGCTGCAAGTGAGTGAGCATTCCTATGCGATGGAAAACGCACATGAAGCAGTAAAAAAAGTGGCGCGCTTCTCAGCACCAAGTAACCGTGATTCGGGTGTGATGAAGGTCATCAAAGAAAAAGTGCTTTAATCGCCGCTTAACGAATCTCAAGCATAAAAAAGCCCCGCCATTTGATGAGCGGGGCTTTTGTTTGTCTAAGGCTCAAACAGGTATGAGTTAGCGTACGTATTTCGCTGTCGCACTTACAAACCAGTGTTGTAGCTTGCCATCTGGGTTTTCTACCCACAAATCATTGTGGTAACGGTAAATACGACCATTCACGGTTAGAGCTAGCATGTTGTCGCCGGTTTGCTCCATACGAATAAACTGGTCAGAAGTTACCAAAAACGGCTCTAGGTTTTCGGTGCTTGCGCCTTTGTATACAACAAAGTAACCGAACATGTTACCCGCGTCAGGGTCTGTAGAGTGAATGCGATGACCAACTAGTGTGTAGTTGTCGTTGAGCGCCTCTTTGAGAGTTTGTGCGCCCACTGTCTCGTGGGATGGGATAAAGACCCAAGCCAACACACCAAGCGCGATCACTAGCAGTAATAACACCGCTCGCATGAAATTTTTCATCATGGTTATCCGTTTAACGTTGGAATTTCATTTTGTACATGCGCTTATCCGCTAAATTGATTAGGAAGTCAATGTTGTCGGCATCTTGCGGGTAGCTCGCTGCACCTAAACTGGTGGATAGGGCTCCGGCTTGGTCGGAGGCGAGAATCGGTTTCTCAAACACTACATGGACGTGGTGCGTTGCTTCGGTAATTTTGTTCTCGTCGGTTGTGTTGATGATTACGGCAAACTCGTCACCACCCATGCGATAGACAGTAAAGTCATCCAATGCCATGTCGTTTAAGCGCTTTGCTATCTCGATTAAAGCGATGTCACCCGCTTGATGTCCCAACGTATCGTTTATGTTCTTAAAGCCGTTCAGATCGAGTAGGAGCAGCGAAAACGGGGTTTTGGTTTCTTCCTTGCGATGTAAATCGAGAAACAAAGCACTGCGGTTGGCAAGATTCGTCAGTGGATCACTTAACGCGAGTTGTTTGTGGAACTTCGATTCTTGCTTATAGAAGTAGGTCAGCAGCGCCACAGTAAGCACGAAAATGCCCAATAAGATGTATTGTGCTTGCAGCAAATTGTACGCACGAACTTGCTGTTGCTGATAAAGCGGGCTTGCAACACGGAAGTTCTGGGTGACGTAGTCAATCATTTCCATGTATAGATTTTGCGTTGCGCGGTAAAACTGATTAGCAGCCACACTGCTGCCTGTTTTGGCTTCAACTAAGATGGGTTCGAGTTGTTGAAATTTATCGAATAGAGAGACAAAGTACACGCGTACTTCTTCTCTTGATAGGAAAGAGTCCGCTTCTTTGTTGTTGATCAGCAAATCAAAACGGCTCCAAGCTAACTCATATTGCAGCTCGGCTCCATCAATGTTCATCACGCTCTCATTGAGCCGACGCGCTTCACCCACTAATTCCGATAACTCTTTAGATAAATGAAATAAAAACCAAGTCGCTTGGTTTTGTTGGGCAGAGTAGCTTTGGGTAAGTGCTCGGGTTTCTTTCAATAATACGATGTTGGCGAGCAGCAATGTCGATGAAAAAATCAACAACAATAACTTACTCTTAGTCGAAAATGGACCTTGTTTTGTAGGATGGGGTTTCGCCTTCATTGTTATTCTTCTTTCACGCTGATCCTGTTGATTTGCCAGACCATTTGCGAATGGTATGGGGCAATGTCTAGTTCTGGGTATTTATTTATAGAATAGATCAACCAGTAGGGACCTTTGTTTCGGATCTTGATGTATTTATGATTTTGTTTGTACGCCACGATAGGCTGGTAACGAAGGATATCTTCACGAGATAAATCGGAGTGGTAGTCATTCAATGCACGTACTTCAACACGCTGGGGTACTTGTCCAAATGCATTTTGTAATAGGATGCTTAACTTAACACCTTCAAACTCGGCTGGCGTTTCGAGCCAAGGTAGTTTGGTGGTGTAGGTAGTTTGAGGCAATGACTCTAGGTCTTTTAATGCCACAACAACATCGGATTTCTCAGGACTGCTAAACTGTATCGTGTTTGCAAAAAGTGTCGGTGCAAACAAAAGCAAAGCGAGTGCCACTGTTTTTCTCATCTTGTGCCCTTTGATTTATTGCCCTTGTTTCGGCGGGATAGCGTCACTACATCGATCCGCAGAAATTTCGGTTATTTATTAATAATAGAGCCAACTTGATGGATTTATATAATACGTTATGGGTGAAAAGTAACCGTTGGTGGAATATACGTCAAGGTTAATGACATAGTTAAAAATAGAACTATTGGATGAATACATTATTTAGTCTATTTTGTGTGCAGTTTGCCTCACGTTGTCTAACTTTCGCGACACTTTCATCTCATTAGGAGAAGCGATATGTTTGATTGGTACTACAGGGTCATCCTCAATTACTCCAACTTTAGTGGTAGGGCTAGACGCCAAGAGTATTGGTACTTTACGTTAGTGAATGTGTTGGTCAATTTAGTGATGGGCATCATCGATCGAGTGATCGGCAGTGTGATGCAAATGGACAATTTTGGCTTCTTTGGTGTGATTTATGCCCTGTTCATTATGATCCCATCGATTGCGGTTACCGTGCGGCGTTTACACGACTCAGGACGAACTGGGTGGTGGGCGTTGATCGCTTTTGTGCCCATCATTGGTGTCTTAGTGCTGCTGTACTTTCTCATCCAAGACAGTGAAGAAGGCTCGAACCAATATGGTGCGAACCCGAAACATGAGTAGAGATTTGGCTCTGAATCCAGCATCTTGAAGTTACTGGGTATAAGTGGGTTTAGATGCCTGAGCCCACTTGGAAATACACTGCACTGTCTTCATCGCTAAAGGCGAAGTCCATGCCTGCTTGCAGACCATAACGACGAGCGATGAGGTAACGAAAGCCCACGCCGTAAGCGTATTCGGCGTTGTTTTCGAATAGTGATGCTTCGGTTGAAGCGTAGCCAAAGCCGCCGAAAACATTCGTCGACCAGCGCGTGTTCCACTGATAGCTCAGTTGTGATTCGACTGACAGTGTCTCGTCCCCTTGATAACGATTTCTCGCAACGCCACGCAGTTCAATGTCTGGATAAGACGCTGGTGGTAAAAAGCGTTCGTCAGTGTAAAGAGATTTGTATTGACCACGTAGCGCTAGCGACCATCGATCCGCTAACTCCCAATAGTTAATGCCTTCCACATCCAGTTGTTCGTATTCGTAATCACTGCCAATCGCGTCGTTGTACCAAAGGTATTCGGCTTTGTAGTTGTAGCCTTGCGTCGGACTAAAGAAGTTGTTTCTGCTGTCCCATTCCAGTGTCAGACCCAATCCAGAGGTAGTCGGAGAGGTATTGGTCAGGGTTTGCAATAACTTATCGGCAACAGGGGAGTTGGTGATTTTCTGATCGGTGACGAAATAGAGCTGTTTCACACCGATAAACAGCGGGGCATCAATATACCCAAGTGACTTCAAGATGCAGGATTCAGAGCGTTGTCATTGATTCGAGTTCGATTCTTGATTTAGACCCGCTAGACCTTTAAATCGCCGCCGCGTCTACAAACCCAGTCATTCTCGCTGAACCGAGCATCTCGAGGTTACTTGGGTATAATGCGGTATTGAAGATGGTTGAGCATGCCACCGCCAGTTATTTCGAAATCTAACCCTTTGCCGTTAAAGACGCTATCTAAGCCCGGCAAGGTGGATTGCGGATAGAAGGTCATATTGAAGTCGCCATAACCCACTCCACCTAGGTAACGCACCGTGTCTTGCGCCCACGTCCGGCGGTGCCCTAAGAAGCCCATCCAAGTGCCGTTTTCGGTGGCGAAACCACCGATTGCAGTAATGGCTGGTGTTAGTAGCTGCGCACCACCATCGAGAGAGGTTTCTGCCAGTTTGCGCCTTTTCTCCCGTTGCTCATCGGATTCATGCAAAAACACGCCAGTGAAGCCCAAGCCATAGCCCACGGCGGGCTCGGTAATCACTATCGGGACGGGCAGAAATCCATAAGCGTTTTCAGCCAGATATTCTCCCATGTCCAATTGCCCATCAATGGGATCAAAAAAGTTGATTGCCTGAGCCATTGGAGAGGCGAGCAAAAAGCTGAAACAGGTGGTACTAATGATAACTGACGATGGTTTTTTCATAGGGTCCTATTCGGGTCTATAGACCCTAGTAAGCGAATAGCGCTCCCTTACAAGTTAGACACCAATCAGAGCAATTGCAATGGTGGTTTTGTAAAGAGAAGGTGAGTGTTTTTAAAACGCAAAAAGCCACCCAATAAGTGGGTGGCTTTGTATATTTAACCATTCAGTTTTTTATCGTTTTTCTTATGTCACAACCAAGGTTAAGCAAATAAGTACTCAGCGTGGAAGTTCAAGTGTTCAGCGATAAAGCTAGAGATAAAGAAGTAGCTGTGGTCGTAACCTGGCTGCATGCGCAGTTCAACTTCAGAATCATGAGCTTTTGCTGCCGCCAGTAACGCATCAGGCTTCAATTGCTCAGCAAGGAAGTTATCAGCATCACCTTGGTCTACCAAGATTGGCAATGGTGATTTTGCTTGTTTGAGTAATTCACTTGCGTCGTATTGTTTCCAGCTTTCAATATCGGTGCCTAGGTAAGCGGTAAACGCTTTCTGACCCCAAGGGCATTGCATTGGGTTACTGATTGGGCTGAAAGCAGAAATTGAGCGGTATTGATCTGAATTCTTCAAACCAATGGTAATTGCACCATGACCACCCATGCTATGACCCGAAATCGACTTCACGTCAGAGACAGGGAAGTTGCTTTCAATGATCGCAGGTAGCTCTTGGGTGATGTAATCGTACATGTGGTAGTGACGCGACCACGGCTCTTGAGTGGCGTTTAGGTAGAAACCCGCGCCTTTCCCTAAATCGTAGTTCTCGTCGTCTGCAACGTCGTCACCACGTGGGCTAGTATCCGGTGCCACAATGGCGATACCTAACTCAGCAGCCATGCGAAACGCACCGGCTTTCTGCATGAAGTTCTCATCAGTACACGTCAAACCAGACAACCAGTAAACCACAGGCACTGGGTTTGATTTGGTTGCATTTGGCGGCAAGAAGATCGCAAAGCGCATGTTGCAATTTAAAGCGCGAGATTCGTGTGTATATTGTTTATGCCAACCACCGAATACTTTGGCTTGGCTTAGGCTTTCAATGGTCATGGATAATCTCTCGATAAAACAATGTTTGTTTAAAACTGTGAGTATTTAAAACAACGATTTTTAACGGTGGACAAGACCGTTAAAGACAGCGGATGGCTCTCTTCCCAAAAGAAAACGTGTCCAAGAGAGAAGAGAGCCTGTTTCAAATTTTCAAATATCAGTCACATTACGTGAACCGTTATCTTGGATTATTTATCCATGTGAAGAACGGTACGGATAGATTCACCTTTGTGCATCAGTTCGAACGCTTCGTTCACGTCTTGTAGACCCATCGTGTGCGTGATGAATTCTTGTAGACCGAACTCGCCAGCCATGTAACGGTTTACGATTTCTGGAAGCTCAGAGCGACCTTTAACGCCACCGAAAGCAGAACCGCGCCATACGCGACCAGTTACCAGTTGGAATGGACGAGTTGAGATCTCTTGACCTGCACCAGCAACACCAATGATTACTGACTCACCCCAACCTTTGTGACAGCACTCAAGTGCTTGACGCATCACGTTTACGTTACCGATACATTCGAATGAGTAATCAACACCACCGTCTGTCATCTCAACGATAACGTCTTGGATTGGCTTGTCGAACTTCATTGGGTTGATGACGTCTGTAGCACCAAGTTGTTTCGCTAGGTCGAATTTACTTTCGTTGATGTCGACACCGATGATGCGGCTTGCTCCAGCCATACGAGCACCGATGATTGCAGAAAGACCGATACCGCCTAGACCGAATACAGCAACTGTGTCGCCTTTTTCAACTTTAGCTGTGTTTAGTACCGCACCCATACCAGTGGTTACGCCACAACCTAGAAGACAAACTTCTTCAAGTGGTGCTTCTTTGTTTACTTTCGCTAGTGAGATTTCTGGAAGAACCGTGTACTCAGAGAAAGTAGAACAACCCATGTAGTGGAAAATAGTCTCACCGTTGATAGAGAAACGGCTTGTGCCATCTGGCATTAGACCTTTACCTTGAGTTTCACGAACTGCCTGACATAGGTTAGTTTTGCCAGATTTACAGAACTTACACTCACCACATTCAGCTGTGTAAAGTGGGATAACGTGGTCGCCAACTTCAACGCTTGTTACGCCTTCGCCAACCATTTCAACGATACCGCCACCTTCGTGACCAAGGATTGAAGGGAAGATACCTTCTGGATCGTCACCTGATAGTGTGAATGCATCAGTGTGACAAACACCAGTTGCTACGATGCGTACTAGCACTTCGCCCGCCTTTGGAAGTTGTACATCAACTTCTTCCATTTTAAGTGGCTCGCCAGCAGCCCATGCAACCATTGCTTTTGATTTAATGTGAGTTTGACCAGGTTTGATTTCAAGCGACATTGGATGTTTCCTTTATATTCTCAGTATATGGAGTGACGTCATAAGCGTAGTTGAGGTTTGTTCACTGCGCTGCGTCGTTTTGTTGGTGCCCATTTTAGGTGTTTCATGAAGAATGATAATCCGGCTAAATTGAAAATGATTTTTACGTATGTGTAATAATTAGTTCGATAACGTCATTGTTAGTGCGAGTGAGGTTAAGAAGAATGACAAAAATCGCATTGGTGTTTGACCTCAAGTGCAGTTGAGGGTTTAGTGTTGTTGCCACCGTAAAAACGTTGAATTGGAATGGGTATGAACCAAACAGATCTTCAAGCCTACTTAAAGAAAGTAGGTATCTCTCAATCGCTGAATATCAATACTGATACTTTGTTATTACTACACAATGCTCAGCATCGTCGTTTGCCTTTTGAGAACTTTGATATTGCGCTTGGGCGTGGCATTTCAGTTGCTGAACAAGACATTATTAACAAACTGATTTATCGCGAGCGTGGTGGCTATTGCTATGAATTGAATGCATTACTTTTTAATGTACTGAAAACCATCGGCTTTGATGCACGACCGTTGTTGGGGCGCGTTCATTTGTCTGGCACACCATCAGGTCGAACGCATCAATTCACTTTGGTGACCATGGGGGAAGATAAGTGGATCGTTGATGTGGGGTTCGGTTCTAACACGCCACGCGCACCACTACCCTTTGTACTCAACCAAGATATTCATACTGACCTTCAAACATTCAGATTTATCGAACATGAGTTGGTTGGCTATATGTTGCAAGTTCAATCCTATGATGACCCTGAGCAATGGATTGATTTGTATAGTTTAGACTTTGAGCACGTATTTGACGGTGACATCGTATGCGGCAATCACTACACATCGACTTCACCAAATTCCCATTTCACTTCGAGTCGAGTTGCAGCGTTGGCGACAGATAGCGGCATCATTACTTTGTTCAATCACAGTTTAAAGTACCGAGCAAATGGTGAGGTCGTTGAGATTGAGCTGGAAGCGGGAGAAACGTATCTATCTGCGCTTAAAACCCATTTTGGTATCGCTCTTGATGCTGATTACTCATCTTTAAAGCCAGTGTAAGAGTCGTAACTGAGGGGGAATCGTGCTCGAAATGAGACTTCAAGCATCGCGTTACGCTTAATTTCCTTACTTATCGGCTCAAAAATGGAAAGCGCAGCTCAACCTGCGCTTTTTTTATTTGCGCTATATCTCAGTAAGTGAGTTTTCAAAGGTTTACTTTTAACCTTGAAGAATAAATGAGGTAAATCATGCGCTTTGAATACTTGCTTGATGATGAAGTCACCCAAGAACTCGATGCTAAGTTAAGAGCTTTGCTGTCCACTTGCTTCACCAAGAAGCAAGACAAAATCTTTCAAACTCAACGTTATTTCAATGAAATACCTCGTCACCGCTATCTGATTTGGGATGGCGATAAACTCGCTGCCCACGTTGCCGTACACGAAAAACAAGTCATGATTGATGATCAATCTTTTCCCATTAGTGGTATTGCAGAAGTCTGTGTTGACCCCGGTTCTCGCGGGTTAGGGCTGGTGAAAATCTTGTTGGAAGCGGTTCATCAGGATGCATTGGAGCGAGGCGACGCATTTTCTGTTTTATTTGGTCGCACGCCAGTTTATCGATCCAGTGGTTATACACCCATCAATAACTTGAAGATAAAAGTTGCCCCAAATCATTGGGTCAGTACTGATGACACCATGGTATGCTCTCTGAAAATTATTTGGCCACAACAGACGGTTCATTTAGTCGGCTATCCTTTTTAAACGGGTTTTCTCCGCGATTAACTTTGTGTGAGAATACGCAATAAATTGAATTCCATAGGATCAAAATCATGGCGAATTGGGAAGGCGTCAGCGAATTTGTCGCCGTCGCAGAAACCAACAGCTTTACCGGCGCAGCCAATAAGCTCAAAACATCGGTCGCGCAAATCAGCCGTCGTGTATCAGCGTTAGAAGAACGCTTGGCAGTGAAATTGCTTCATCGTACTACGCGTAAAGTGTCGTTAACTGAAGCTGGTCAACTTTATTACCAACAGTGTAAGCACCTTGTGGAAGGGTTAGAGTTAGCTGAGTTGGCGGTAACTCAGATGCAAGCCGAACCGAAAGGTGTGCTCAAAGTGACTGCGCCCGTGACCTATGGGGAAATGAATCTTGCTCCGCTGCTGCACCAGTTTTTAGAAAAGTACCCGCAAGTAAATCTCGATCTGATTCTTACTAACCAAAAGCTCGATTTGATTGAGCAAGGTGTCGATGTGGCGATTCGTTTGGGACGCTTGCAAGACTCGAGCTTGATCGCTAAACGCCTTTCATCGCGTCAGCTGTATGTGTGTGCCAGCCCGGCTTACTTAGAGCGCTCTGGTGAGCCGCATACCTTGTCTGAACTGAGTCATCACCAATGCTTGGTGGGTACCGCTGACTATTGGCACTTCAAAGAGCAAAAACGTGAGAAGTCTCTGCGTGTCTCTGGTCGTATTAAGTGCAACAGTGGTTTTGCCTTGGTGGATGCAGCGAAACGAGGCTTAGGCTTGGTACAACTGCCAGACTATTACGTGCAAGAGGCGTTAGACAATGGCGAGCTGGTGGAAGTATTAACTGACTACCGAGACGATCGCGAAGGTATTTGGGCGCTCTATCCGCAAAACCGTAACCTGTCGCCAAAAGTGCGCTTACTGATTGATTTCTTGGCTGAGAGCCTAAATTAGAAATAGGTACTTATGTGTTTAAAAGCTAAGTAGCAAATCTTGTTACTTAGCTTTTTTTGCGCTCTTAAATCACTGTTCGTTTAGCTCGGCATCTTCGCGTTTGATGACCTTATGACCATCTTCTGATACGCCTTGTTTCCAGTAACTGCTGAGGTAAAGGTTTTCACGCTCCACTTCTTTTTCGTTGCGGAAGTATTGGCGTAGCGCGCGCATTGAGTCGAACTCACAAGCACACCACACTGCTGCTTCACCCGTTTTCCATTCTAGTGCGCGGACTTTATCTTCGAGTGATTGCTCGGTGACCCAATGGATTTCCATACCTGCTGGCGCTTCGAGAGCTTGGATATCCGCTTCAGAAATCACGCTGATCACGGCATAACCTTTTGCGTCTTCTGGCAGAGTGCGAATCTTCGCTGATAGCGCTGGCAACGCCGTCATATCCGCAGCCATAAAGAACCAATCAGCTTCTGTGTTTAAGTTCGAGATGCTGCCAGGACCTGCGATGTTGATGGTGTCGCCTTCTTTGGCAGACATTGCCCAACGCGCGGCAAAGCCACATTGTAGGTCTTTAGTAATGTGGCGAACGAAGTCGACTTCAATCGTGCATGCTTGTGGATCGAAGCGACGAATGGTGTAGGTACGCATAACTGGACGGTTTTCTTCAGAAAAGCCTTGGATGTCAGTACCGCCTGTTTCGTTGAACAGCAGCTTGATGTAGCTGCCTTCGCAATCTTGTGGAAAGTTGCCTAGTGCTTCGCCTTGCAGGGTAATACGCTGCATGTTAGGCGTTACTGTTTGTGTGTTGATAACAACGAGGCTTTTTGGTTGTGGTTTCTTTTTCATTTTAATTCACATTTCACTACATTTGATAACTATTCTCTTTCTCATCTAAGATTAACAGCATCTCAGTAAGGCAGATAGCGTCTTTATCTAAATTTACACTCTGATGTGAAAATCGGCGATTTAATTCCGACAGACCTCGCCCGAATGAACACTTCGTCATCCATGTTTATAAGATTTGGGTTTAAAGAATAAAAAAGGGCACCGAAGTGCCCTTGGTAGAATGAGAGAGGTTGCTTATTGCGTTTGCTCTAACAAATGTGTCTTTAGGAATCGATCCATCGCTTGGTAACCATCGAGGCGATTTTCAAGAGAGCGGAAGCCATGACCTTCATTCTCTTTCACGATGTATTCCACTTCGACGCCACGTTCACGAAGAGCATTGACGATTTGGTCAGATTCGCTTTTCACTACACGCGGGTCTTTCGCGCCTTGTAGAACCAATAATGGAGCTTTGATTTGGTCAACATGGAATACCGGTGAGTATGCTTTCATCATCTTCGCATCTTCTGGGTTATTCGGATCGCCAACTTGCTCATGCAGCATAGCTAGGAATGGTGCCCAGTATGGTGGAATGGAATCCATGAAAGTAAAGAGGTTGGACACACCAACGTAGTCGATACCACACTTATATAGGTCTGGCGTGAACGTCACACCAGCTAATGTGGCGTAACCACCGTAGGATGCGCCGTAGATACATACTTCACCATCTTGTGCGTAGCCTTGGTCAATCGCCCATTTAACGCCGTCAGTGATGTCATCCTGCATCGACTGACCCCATTGCTTAAATGACTTCTCCCAGAATTCACGACCATAACCTGTTGAACCACGGAAGTTCATCTGTAGAACGGCAATACCACGGTTTGCAAACAACTGAACTTCTGGTTGGAAGCCCCAGTGATCGCGAGCCCAAGGACCACCGTGCGGCAGAACAAGCAGTGGCAAGTCTTTCGCTTCACGGCCTTTTGGTAACGTTAAGTAGCCATGGATGGTTTCACCATCACGAGCGGTATATGTGATTGGCTTCATCTTCGCCATATCTTCTGGCTTATGCCAAGGTGCGTTTGCAGCTAACTTCTCAAGTTGGTCTGAATCACGATCGTAGTAGTAGTAATTAGGACGGTCGGTGTCGCTGTAGGTCACGACGATCATTTTTCTCTCGTCGCGAGTGGTGTTGTTCACCGAGATTTCAACACCCGGTAGCTTTTCTTGCAGACGCTCAAAAGTCTCTTCATAACCTTTATCAAGGAAATGGTACTGACGTTTGTCTGTCACATAAGAGATCGTTGTGAGCTTGTTGAGTGCATTTGAGTAACTTGCACTGGTGACGTCCACTTCTGGGTGAGAGAAGATCTCGCGCACTTCTTTGTTAGCCTTCACATCATATTCGATGATCGCTGATTTATCGCGAGTGATACGTGAGGCAACGTACAGGTTCTTGTTATCTGGTGTAAATGAGATTGGAGAGAAGTCTTCTTTGAAGGTGAGGTTCTTCAATGGACGGAACTCTTCATCCACGGCATCACGGTACAGAACCGCTGTATTTACGCCGTCTGAAGTTGAAATCACGCGGATGTTCCCATCGTGGTCTGTACCCCAGTAACGCACATTCCCTGGGTTTTGAGCCACAAGCGTGTTCTTACCCGTTTTTAAGTTATGACGATAAACATCAAACACTTGCGGGTTACGTTCGTTGGTCGTGATAAGAATGTCATCTGGTTGGCTTTCTAAAGTGTCGATCACATAAGCCACTACGCCAGATGTAGGTGTAATGGTTTGCTCTTCACCCGTTTTGACATTGACCGTTACGAGATAGAAGTTTTCATCACCGCCCGTATCGCGAGAGTAAATAATGGTGTCATCACCAACCCAGTAGTAGTAAGCGATGTCACGACCAGTAATTGACGTAATACGTTTCACATCCTCTGGCTTACCAACTGGATGAACAAATACGTTTTTACGGTCTTGCCATGGTTTCATCATTGAAATGTAATCTCCAGCAGGGGAGATTTGGTAGCTAGAGACTTCAGCATTACGGAAGAAGTAATCTACGGGATATTCCGGTGGGATAACTTCGGCAGTCGTCGTGGTTGAAGTTTGGCTACAACCCGCGAGTAGTAGACCAAAAGCGGTAGCAAGAATAAGCTTGCGAGTACGCATTGTATAACGCTCCTTGTGTGACGGACCTGTCAGCATCGTGCTTGTCGGTCAGAATGAATCGATAGTCGCTATTCAAGAACAAAAGCGACAAAGCAGTGAAAGAAAAGCCAAAATCGAATATATCGATAGGGCTTATGTTTGAGGGTTTTTAATATTCTTGTCACTGCTGTTGCTACTATGACCCAATCCATCCTTGGAAGTGGCGATTTTTTGTACTTACCGAACAAGGGACTAGTCGAAATTTGGCATAAGTCACACTTATCTTTCGCTGTTTTGTCATTTATATCATTGGGATAGTCGACAAAAGCAAAAGTGCTGCCATGCCATAGTTGAATCCTTTCACTCGTTTGGAGGTAGTAAGCCAGCGCTGAAGCTGGATACCAGCAGCGGTCCAAAAGGTCACGGAAGGCAGATTCGCGAGGCAAAAAATACCCGCGATGAATGCCAGTTCTAGCCAAGAGCCACCACTGCTGTATACCGTGATTGCGGTTAATGCCATTGACCAACCTTTCGGGTTGACCCATTGAAATGCTACTGCACCTAAAAAGCTCATTGGGCGGTAATCATCGTTGACTTCCGTTTTACTGCTGGTGGCAATTTTATATGTTAGGTACAGCAAGTAAGTCAGACTCAATACTTTAAGAATGCTATGCGTGTTCGGGTAAGCATGGAACAAGCTCATTAAGCCAATGCCAACTAAGATCAGCATTGCGCCAAAGCCGAGGGTAATCCCCAGCATATGGGGGATAGTGCGTTTAAAGCCGACATTGGCGCCAGATGTCATGAGCATGATGTTGTTTGGACCCGGAGTGAAGGTCGAGACAAACGCAAACAGCGCGAGTGCACCAAGTTGAGAGTATTCCATAGTGTGTTCCTACAAATATGTTTGCCACAAAGTGATGGGCAAGGGGTTACGTTTTCTGACCGGTCAAACACAATGATAGGTAGAAGTGTCATCAATTTTGTGCTTTTATTTGATGAAAATGCTTCGCTTAAACAACAAAAGAACATTATGGATAGATTTGACGAAAGAATATTGCAAGCACTGAAATCGGACGGAAGAATTTCCAATGTAGAGCTGTCTGAGCGCGTTGGATTGTCGCCGTCTGCTACTTTGCGCCGCGTACAAGACCTCGAACGCAAAGGGACTATCAAAGGCTATCGCGCAGTGTTGGACAATCAGCAAATGGGCGTTGGTTTTGTCGCTTATGTGTCGATAGGTTTGGCGTCGCACTCAAAGCAAGCGCAGCTCGGTTTTGAAGATCATGTACGTTTTGTGGATGAGGTGGTGGAATGCCATAACATCACAGGGGCAAATGAATATTTGTTGCGTGTCGAAACTCAAGATCTTGCGGCATACAAAGCGTTTCATGCAGACGTGCTTGGTGAATGCGAATATGTCAAAGCAATCACGACCATGGTGGTGATGGACACACCAAAAGATGAACGATAACCGCTATAGGGAACATTGTGTTGTAGCACATCAATTTGAAGTGACTCGAAAGAGTGAGTCGAGTATGACTGCAGTCCACATAAAATGCTGGAAAGCAGGCTACAATCTGACAATTCCAGCATTTATTCTCACCTTCTAAATAATCGCATCCTGCTAGTTTTTCTACGTCGTTGCTTGGTTCGCGAGCAGCGTGATAGAAAATTTAAGGATGAATGATGAAATCATACGTAACCCTTCCCCTAGTGAGCTTGGGCGCGATTGCAGCGTTAAGCTCATTTAATGTTAATGCCCACGGCTGGGTCGAGTTTCCAAGCGCACGTCAAAATACCTGTTATTTAGACGGTGGCTTTTGGACCAATGAAATTCCAAACCAAGCGTGTAAGGCTGCTTATGACGAGTCGGGGGCATACCCATTTGTTCAGCGCAGTGAAGTGGCGGCTAACGTGCCAAATTATCGTGATATGGCACATGTACAAGCAATCGTTCGTGATGGAGTGCTGTGTTCTGCAGGCGATGCGGCGAAAAAAGGTCTAAACATTCCATCGCCAAATTGGCAGCGTACCAATGTCACCCCAGACGCCAACAACCAAATTGAATTGGTGTTCTATGGCAAAGCTCCACATAACCCTTCTTATTGGGAGTTCTACCTTTCCAAGCCAACTTATGACGACACGCAACCTCTTACTTGGGACGATTTAGAACTGATCGATACGGCTGGTGACGTTTATGTTGATGCAGAAAAACGCTACCGCATGCAAGTGACCTTCCCTGCTGATCGTTCGGGTGATGCGATCCTTTACACTCGTTGGCAGCGTATTGATGTAGCGGGTGAAGGTTTCTACAACTGTAGTGATATTACGTTGAATGGTAATGGCACCACACCACCAACTGACCCTGTCGATCCCACCGATCCGGGTAATAACCTCACGTCACTTGGCTATTTTGTTCCACAAGGGTTTGGTCCTGTCGAGGCGGGTGATACCGTGCGCTTTCGTACGTTTAATGAAACAGGTACTGAGATCGTCGACCTTTCACTCCCTATTAATGCCAATAACACGACGACATGGGCAGCAGAACTGGCAGATCAATTTAACTCACAGCAAACCGGTGATTGGTATGTAGGTATTTGGCATGAAGCGATGAATCACTACATGTTCGATACGAACAATGTTTATGCGAACCAAGTATTGGCTCCGAGTGCCAATTTTAGTTACGCATTATCGTTGATTAAAGGCGATACTCAACCACCAGTCGAGCCAACCAATCTTTGGAGCAAAGACGCGGTGTACAACCAAGGCGATGTCGTAACGCACAATGGTCGTGAGTGGACCGCACAATGGTGGACTCGTGGCGAAGAACCTGGAACAACAGGTGAATGGGGCGTTTGGCGCTAGCATTCTTTCTTCCCAAATAAATAAAACCCTTCTCGATTGAGAAGGGTTTCTTGTTTTTAACTGTCGGAACGACTAGCAGACCAAGGTTGCCAATTCATCGTGGCATGCTTTGCCAATTTGAGCATGGGGATGTCTTCATGTGTATCGCCATACGCGTAGATGGCTTGATATTGACTAACGTCGAACTTTGCTTGAACGCGTTCGACTTTCCTTTCCAAACTGCAGTCTTTACTGTGATAGAGCCCGCTAATGCGTTTGCTGTTCCCAAGGAGTTCACTGCACAGCAAGTGGTAACCTTGAGTGTCGCACCAAGGTTTTAAGTAGGCGTTAAGTGACGCGGAAACGACTACGATCGTATCTCCTTGAGCATGATGCCAATCTAATCGTGTTTTGGCTTCAGGGCGGATGTGTTGCACGATGATCTCTTGAGCAAACCGTGCTCCTAGTGTTTTCACTTCTTCGGTTTGTCGCCCCACAAAGGCAACAAAACTGGCGATTGGACGCATTCGTCTAGCAGGGAGGAACCCAGCTTTGTACATCGCATAAAATGGCAAGATGATAATGTTGCCTAGCCACTTGCGTGGACCCGTCA
Source organism: Vibrio sp. MMH1-50 (assembly GCF_022347645.1). Classification (NCBI taxonomy): domain Bacteria; kingdom Pseudomonadati; phylum Pseudomonadota; class Gammaproteobacteria; order Vibrionales; family Vibrionaceae; genus Vibrio; species Vibrio sp. MMH1-50. Next base: position 41,633 of record NZ_JAKRGG010000008.1, on the reverse strand, counting down.
CCGAGTAGTGAAGGAACAGGCTAAACATGTCCTCATCGGTGATGGTGCCATCAAAATCAAACAGTGCTAAAGCGGGCTTTCGAGAATCTGACAATCTACTGCCTTAAGGGTTAATGTGCGTGTCCGTGGGAGAAGTTTATCACCATCACGCCTGCAGCGATAAGTGCCATACCAATCCAAAGGCTGGTATCCATATGCTGGCGATACACTAGTTGAGAAATTAAGGTAACAGATACGATAGCTAAGCCAGCCCAAAGTGCGTGAACGATACCCACAGGCATACCGCCTTTCATTGCTTGTGCTAAGCAGACAAATGCTGCCAAGTGACCCAGCAAAACTAGTGTTGCTGGCAGTGGCTTGCTAAAACCGTCAGTCGCTTTAAGTGCAACATGTGAAAGGGCTTCTGCGCCCACGCCTAAAAGTAAGAAAAACCAGCTCATTGTTATCATTCGTCTTCAGTTGTTGTGGAGTGCGCTTAGTATATTGATGTCGAATAAAATGATAATCCTGCAAAAAATCAAATAACTTTTACTTAAATGTAATAATAGTGGCGTCTTACATACGCTTACACCAAGTCTTGGTTGTAGTCGTTACACTGCCGCCGTCTTTAGAGAGGAGCGTGTATTGATGCATAAAGCGATAGCGGCGACTGCGGTGATATTGGCATTGAGTGGGTGTGGCGGTGAAGGGATGTCAACGGATTCAATTCCCAAGTTCAAAGACCCTAGAGCAAGCTATCAAGTGGATGGGATCGATTTGCTCCATCACTCTATTACTGATGCAATCAGCGATGATTTACTTGGTTTTGAAGCAGAAAACTTATCGCGCAAAGTCACCTATACCCTAGACAGACTTTCTTTGGGTTTGCTGTGGGAGTTTAACGTGAGCACTTTAGAAGAGCTGCAAGCGCTAGTGCCCAATGTCGGTGACAGCAAAACCTCTTCATTCTGGAAATACCATCTCATGCGTCTTTCGCCTGATATGGTAATGGTGAGCACACCAGAGGAAATTGCGCACTTCTATTATGAACAAGAAATCATTGAAACACGCTTTGGTATCTCTACCTACAAGTTCAGTGAAAAACCGACACGTATCACCATGGTGGTCTACCCTGAAGGCATCAGTATTGAAGCATTCAATGAAGGCTATCAGGCAGAATATGACGAGAGTAAAGGCACTTACACAGTGCGACTGCAATATGAAGACGCAAATCAAAGCAGTCATTACGAAAAGCTGATTGTCGAGTTGAACGGTGATCAAGTTCGGCTTGAGAAGGGCACAAGTACGATGGAAGGTCTGGAAGTAAAAGACCACGCTAAGCAAAGCCATCGCTTCGAATATAATCGCAAACAAAACACACTCTCTATCCAATAACGATTTATTGAATATTGAAGTGGTGACTAGGTTCATTTCTGAGTAACGGTTGGGAGACTGGCTCGGAGGTCATGACTTCAATTCTATTTGCGCTTTACCAAGACCCTTTGCGCATTGGGGGGAAGAGATATTTCTTCCCCCCGTTTTTCTTGTGACTAACAGCGCCAATTAACTGCGATTTTCGCTTCTAGAAGGGGGAGTAAAAGTGTGGTCTTGGACGCAATAGATGACGTTGGATGATTACAGCTTGGCTTTGATGAAGTCCAAACCATCAGTATCAACAAAACCGGACGACTTGATCAGTCGACTCGGTTGAACCCCATAACGTCTCTTAAACACCCGACTAAAGTAATTAGGGCACCCAAACCCACTTTTGATCGCTGCTTGCTTGATCGACATACCTGACATAATGAGCGAAACTGACTTTTTTAACCTGATATTATTGGTTAACTGGGTAAAGGTAATGTTCGAGTTTTTGAGCTCAGTTAATAAGTAACTCTTGCTGATCCCTGTTTTTATCGAAACATTCTCCAACGTCCATGGGTACTCAGTGTCTGCTTGAATACAGTTAGTCATCTTATTTATGAGCTTTACAGATGATAAAATGTTCGCTTTATCGAACTCACTACAACAGCTTAAAAAAGACGTAAGTGCGAAGACGCTGATTGAGTGAACCATACATGACGAAACGTCAGATAAACAATATTCAATCGAAGAGTCGAAGTAGTCATTTGTATTAAATAACTTCTCTTGATCATCTCCCGTTCCAAAATCGAAGAAGTAATAATTATCTACAATGACTCTTAGCATTTCTTCTGTGTAAGTGAAGCGTTCAACTTCTATTTCTTTGTCCTTATTGATTGGTCTAAGTGAGACCCAACATTTAGAGTGCGCGGGAACATAAATAATGTCCCTTCCTTTAATCTGTATCATTCGACCACTCACACTAACAAAGCCTATCGCATTGGACACTCTGACTAATAAATGCCGAGAGACGTATGCTTCTATTAATAACTGTGGACTTTGATATTTGAGCGCTTTAAATGTAACTTTTTTCATAGGAATATAAACAAGTCTACGCGGACAAAACTGTTTCGAATCGAGGTGTTTCCTTTATCTCTCTAAAGTTCAATAAATCGAGAGTTTCAGAGAGTGAGAGCGGGTAATAATAGTTGTAACCTTGATGAAAGACCTCAGGATGAAGAAATGCAACTCGTTGAGAGGATGTTTCTACACCTTCTACAATGATCTTCTTGCTATGGAATTTAAGTAAAGGAATCAGCATTCCGATCATGGTCAAGCCATCTTGGTATAGCAAGTAACTCTTATCGAGTTTTATTGCATCCCAATCAATGCATTGCAACGCAGAGGTTTTGAGCTTCTCATCATGATGATAGTCGTCCAACCAGAATTGGTGTCCTTGTTTTTTGAGTTTAACGATGTTTCTTTTGGCAGCGTTGACCTCTTTAATACTTTCTATCTTCGTCACTTCGATGATGATGGGATTTTCAGTATTTTCTATGACTTCATCAACGAAGGATGAATCAAGTAAACAACTAAGAGGTAGGTTGAGTGATATATTTAGGTTAAACTGAGATAAATTGTCATTTAAGAATCTGATTTGACATAGAAAAATCTTTTTTATGAACTCATCATTGATATATTCAAAAAACTCCTCGCTATTCAACCTCTCCCCACTTGAATTAACTAAATGAGACAGCACTTCATAACCGTGAATCTTATAGTTCTTTGGATCTACGATTGGCTGAAGCTTGAACTCAAGGCTGACAAAATTTTGATTATTCCAGAAAACACTAACAATATTATTGTCAATTGATATTTCTTCTATTTTTATAGTCATCTGTTTTTATTCCTTAGGCAAACGTTTTTATAAAATACTAGATGACAGAATCACGTCAAAGAAATTATTTTAAAGATCCCAATAATATCTTTTTAAGATATTTTGTCAGAATTATGACGCCATCTCTATAGCGTCAGTGAAATCTAATTACCCACTAATATATATAATACTAATATTTTCATCTAACTCTTAATAGGCATGGTTTTTTATGCGGATTTTAATGGTTGGCTTTATTATTAAATAATAAAGCCAATTGCTTGAAGTGATAAAAGTGTCAATAAGTGAGCTTTTAAAGAAAGTTTAAAAGGGAGGGAATAGGCGGTGAACTATCTCATTGATAGAAGATCGCTAGCCATATTGTCTCTTGCTCTGGGTCGGTCCAACTTACTCGATGCTTCGTGTGCGCTGGAATGTTGACGTGATCGCCCGCTTCCAAACGCTTCTTCGTGCCGTCCTCATAAGTCAGTTCACCTACGCCTTTTAGCACCAATACCCACTCATGGTCTTCTTGATCGTACCATTCGCCTTCTGGCGTCGTTTGCCCCTTCGATACAATACGCTCAATTCGGAGCTGTCTGTGTGTGAGTAAATCTTCAAATACCTCTTCACTCAAATCACAAGGTAGGTCTTTTAAAAGGTTCATAATGTTTCCTAAATAACGATCAGGCCAAATGGCGAGAGCAATTGTTCTTGTTGCCAGTCGCAAATCTTAACACCGTATAAAGAGACGCGGCGGATGTCCAAACCCTCTAAATCAACATGGGTCAGGTCGCTTTCTTCTATATTAAAGCTGCCCCATTGTTCAGGGCTGAATTCTCCACGTGATAGATCCGCACCTTTAAAGCTTGCACCCATCAAGTTGGCACCATTCCATCGGTTCTCAAATAGATCGCATTTCTCTAGCAGTGCGCGCTCAAAATTAGTGTAAGCCAAGTTGCAACCCGTAATGTAGGCGATACAAAAGAACACAGTATTGCTGACACGATTAGCGAAATTAGCACTTTGAAAGTTTGCACCCTTCAAATCGCATTTACGTAACTCAATGCCGACGCAGTCTGCGCCATTAAACTGAGACATCGCTAACATGCAGTTGCTAAAACTGGCATCTTTAAGTTTGGCATAGCGAAAGGTACAGCCTTCAATGTCGCTTGGTTGGATAAAGCGGCAATCAATAAACTTCACATCACTGAGATCGGCGTGGTCAAAGTTGCATTGATAAAAGCGGCAATTTTGAAAAGTGGTGTTTTGCAAATCGTGATGCGAAAAGTCTTCCTGTTCGAAAGTGAGATCGGTCTTAATCATGGCTTTTTATCTTTTCCTTACTTGGTTAGATGCAGACTATCACTCTAAGTAACTGATTTTCCAGAAATATAACTCCTTGTATTTCAGTGGTTTACAGACCCCGAAAATCGCCAATTTAAGCGGTCAAACAGGCTGTTTAAAGTCGATGTTTTTTAAAAATAACCCGAGCGTATCGAGAAAAAAGTTTTGTTGAGCACAGAGGCTTACAGAAGAATTGAAATGAGAACTGCGACGTACTCTTCTCACACGCACAGTTTGCATTACAGAATTGTATCCGATTTGCATAATTTGTTGATCAAATTGGCGTTTTTGTATACGGAAAAGCTATATTTTTCACAAATTGATTTCCATCAAAATAGTAGGGTTTCTATATGCTATTTTGCGCGCAGCTCAAGAAAATAGTGATACTCGCGTGCTTCAAGGTTTTGGATTGATAACAGAACCGTCCGAAAAGGAAGAGCATAGCGGAGTACAAAAGAAACAAAGCCCTACAAAAGGAAATAACAATGAAAAAAACAATCTGCAGTTTAGCAGTGGTTGCTGCGTTAGTGTCTCCAAGTGTTTTTGCTCACAGTGAAGGTGACTTCATTCTACGTGTTGGTGCGGCATCGGTTGTACCAAACGACAGCAGTGACAAGATCCTAGGTTCTCAAGAAGAGTTAAAAGTAGATTCAAACACTCAACTGGGTTTGACGTTTGGTTACATGTTTACTGACAACATCAGCCTGGAGATTCTAGCGGCAACACCATTTAGTCACGATATCTCGACTGATCTTCTTGGTCTTGGTGATATCGCAGATACTAAACACCTACCACCAACAGTGATGCTGCAATACTACTTTGGTGATTCGCAAAGCAAGTTCCGCCCATACGTAGGTGCGGGTTTAAACTACACCATGTTCTTTGATGAGGGCTTTAACGGTAAAGCCAAAGATGTAGGTCTTACTGATCTAAAATTGGATGACTCATTTGGTTTGGCTGCCAATGTAGGTGTCGATTACATGATCAATGAAAGCTGGTTCCTAAACGCATCCGCTTGGTATGCAAACATCGAGACCGAAGCGACTTATAAATATAAGGGCGCAGCACAAAAGACTGACGTAAAGATCAACCCTTGGGTATTCATGATCAGCGGTGGTTACAAGTTCTAAGAAAAAGCAGTAGCAAAAGAACAATAAGATTATTGGCATGACTTTTAGGGGCAGTTGCGGGGATTGCCCCTCTTTTTTATCTATTCTTTCTGGTTTTCTTTTCCTTCCCTATACCTCTTCTCTCTCCCCATATGACTACGATAGTGGTGCACTACTTTGGTATTTGTAAACACGTGACCAAAAAGATGAATTTTCTGTTAATTCTCGGTTGCTGAGAAAAGTGCAAAATTACCATAGCTAGGTTTTGAAATTGTTCTGATAAATTCGATTGGAAGTGTTCGGTTAATTATTAATCGAACGCTGAAATAAAAATTACAAAATGAAGCTAAGGACTGGCTGACTAAGGAAAATTACTCATGAAGTGCGAAATTTTCACACGAGTATTTTCCGGTTTTGCTGTCTTTAGCTGAGAAAAATGTCTTTATTTTTCAATCGATAGACAGGAAGAACCTAAAATGAAAGGAACCACACTCATTGCAGTATTTGCTTCGGCAGTCTCGCTGTTCTCATACAGTGAGAAAATAAGTGCGGCAGAGAAATTTATTACTATCGGCACCGGTGGTCAAACGGGCGTTTATTACGTTGCTGGACAGTCGATCTGTCGTTTCGTAAACCGTGGCGCAGCAGACCACAGCATTAAGTGTAATGCTCCAGCTAGTGGGGGTGGCGTGGCAAACGTAAATGGTTTGCGCAGTGGTGAATACAACTTCGGTATCATGCAGTCAGACCATCAATACAAAGCCTTAGAAGGCGTGGCTCCTTTCCAAAATAACCAACCAATGACGGATATTCGTGCCGTTTTCTCCCTACAAAGTGAAGTGTTCACGATTCTTGCGCGCAAAGACGCGGGTATCACCAGTTTCGACGATTTAAAAGGCAAGCGCGTCAACATCGGTAACCCTGGTTCTGGTCAACGCGATACGTTTGAACAAGTGATGCAAGCAAAAGGCTGGTCGCAAGATGTGTTCAGTTTGGTATCGGATCTGAAGCCAGCAGAACAAGCTTCCGCAATGAGTGACAATAACATCGATGCAATGAGCTACTTCGTCGGTCACCCAAACGGCGCGATTCAGGAAGCATCAACCACCACCGATGCTGTGCTAGTACCAGTGACTGGTCCTGAAATCGACAAGCTACTTGCTGAGCGTGCGTACTTCACCAAAGCAACTATTCCGGGCGGAATGTACCGTGGCAACCCGAACGATACTCAATCTATCGGCGGTAAAGCGGTACTTTCAACCACAGCAGAGACGGACCCTGAGTTAGTGTATCAACTGACGAAATCTGTGTTCGATAACCTAGACCGCTTCAAACGCCTGCACCCAGCATTTAAAGACCTGAAAGAATCAGAAATGATTGAGGTGGGTCTGTCTGCGCCACTGCATGAAGGTGCGGTTCGCTACTACAAAGAGCGCGGCTGGTTGTAACTCTTAACACCTTCGATTTTTAGCAAGCGCTGCGATGGATTCTCAGCGCTTGCTTCTCTGTTGTTTGTGAGAAAATTATGGATAAGACGATCTCCACGTCCCATGCTGACATGCATCCGAATGAGCTGTCGGCAGAAGAACTGATTGCCCAAGATGTGGGTGCTCGCCTGCCAACCGGAATCATGGAAAAGCTGATTGCGGGTTTGGCGTTACTGTGGTCTTTGTTTCAACTTTGGATAGCGTCTCCGCTCCCATTTATTGTCGGTTTCGGCGTGATGAATGACACCGAAACGCGCGCCATTCACCTTGGTTTTGCCCTGGTGCTTGCCTTCCTCGTTTTCCCCGCTTTTAAGCGCTCTCCACGCGATCGTGTTCCTGCCTTCGACATCATGTTGGGTTTGATTGCTTGTGCCTCTTCGCTGTACTTATTTGTTATGTACGAAGCACTAGCACAACGTCCGGGCAGCTTAACCACTGAAGACTTTATTACCGCATTGATCGGCTTGCCTTTGCTTTTAGAAGCCGCGCGTCGAGTGCTTGGTCCTGCTTTGCCGGTGATTGCATTGGTGTTTATCGGCTACAGCTTAGCTGGTCCGTATATGCCGGGTTTATTGTCCCATCGCGGTGTTCAGTTGGATGCGCTGGCTAACCACCAGTGGATCACCACGGAGGGTGTGTTTGGTATTGCGCTTGGCGTATCGACCAGCTTTGTCTTCTTGTTTGTTCTATTTGGTGCGTTATTGGAACGCGCTGGAGCAGGGCACTACTTCATTCAATTGGCATTTAGCATGTTGGGGCACCTGCGTGGTGGTCCTGCAAAAGCAGCCGTGGTTGCTTCGGGCTTAACGGGTTTGATTTCGGGATCGTCGATCGCCAACGTGGTAACCACGGGGACGTTCACTATTCCTATGATGCGCAAAGTTGGCTTCTCTCCTGAGAAAGCGGGAGCAGTCGAAGTGGCATCATCGGTGAACGGGCAAATCATGCCTCCTGTTATGGGAGCCGCAGCGTTTTTGATGGTGGAATACGTCGGCATTCCTTATGTTGAGATCATCAAACATGCCTTCTTACCTGCCGCAATTTCTTACATCGCATTGCTTTATATTGTCCATCTAGAAGCACTCAAGTTGGGCATGCAGCCAATTGATGCCGCACGCTCAAAACCTTGGCTAGCGAGACTCACGGGATTTGCATTTGGCGCGGCGTTGATTTCTGGATTGTCGATGGCAGTCTACTACGGTTTAGGATGGTTGAAGCCAGTATTGGGTGACTTTGTATTACCTGGGATGGCGTTAATTCTGGCTACGGTTTACTTGGCACTGCTAAAAGTCGCCGCAAGTAATGAGCCGCTACCAGAAGAAGATCCAGATGCTCCACTAGAACAGTTACCAAATACACGCGCAGTCTTACTCTCTGGCTTGCATTACCTACTGCCTGTGGTGGTTTTGGTGTGGTGTTTGATGGTCGAGCGTCTGTCTCCGGGGTTGTCTGCTTTTTGGGGTAGTGTGATTCTGGTGGTGATCGTTTTGACTCAGCGTCCTCTTTTGAGTTGGATGCGTAAAGATGGCAAACACGATTATGGCAACTTCAAAGACGGCTGTATCGACTTGCGTGAAGGCTTGATTGCTGGTGCGCGCAATATGATCGGCATTGGCATCGCGACCGCCACCGCAGGCGTAATTGTTGGTGCGGTATCGCAAACGGGGGTTGGCTTAGTATTGGCTGATTTGGTTGAGATGCTGTCTATGGGTAACTTGCTGTTAATGCTGATGCTCACGGCGGTATTGAGCCTGATTCTAGGCATGGGCTTGCCAACGACGGCGAACTACATCGTGGTATCGAGCTTGTTGGCGCCTGTTATCGTTACGCTGGGTCAACAACACGGCTTGATAGTGCCGTTGATTGCGGTGCACTTGTTCGTGTTCTACTTCGGCATCATGGCGGACGTAACACCGCCAGTAGGTCTGGCGTCTTTTGCTGCAGCTGCGGTGTCGAAAGGCGATCCGATCAAGACGGGCTTAACCGCGTTTTACTACAGTTTAAGAACCGCGGCTTTGCCGTTCTTGTTTATCTTCAATACGGATTTGTTGTTGATTGACGTGGATTGGGCGCACGGTATCGCCATCTTTGTTATCTCTACTATTGCGATGTTGATATTCGCTGCTGCGACGCAAGGTTGGTTCCTGACTCGTAATCGTTGGTACGAAGGCGTGTTGTTGTTGCTCGTAGCATTTACCTTGTTCCGTCCAGGGTTCTGGATCGACATGGTGGTGGATCCGTACCAATCGAGCAATCCTGCCCAACTGGCACAAACGCTTGAACCGCTTGAAGAGGGCGGTGTACTCAGAATGCGAATCAGCGGTGAAGATGCGGTAGGTAAGATGCGTGAATTCTCGGTGCTGCTTTCGGTTCCTGAAGGGGAAACCGGACAAGATAAGCTGGATGCACTTGGCATAGCGACTTATCAGCAAGATGAACAAACTTTGATTGATATCGTTAGTTTTGCTAGCCCAGCAGAGGCGGCAGGATTGCAGTTCGACCAACAGATTGTCGATGTGCGTGTGCCAGTTGAGCGTTATCGCAAAGAGTGGATGTGGATTCCAGCAATGTTCTTGTTTGGTGTTGTGATTTGGTTACAACGTCGACGTGTGGCAATGCAGAACGACACAGCATGTTGATAGTTAAAGAAAAATAACCTAACAGCCCCGTTGGAGCCAAGACTGACGGGGCTTTTTTCTGTCTGAAATATTCATCATTTCTATTTTCAATGTCGCGGAATTATTAGCGCATTCTATACTTTATGTTTGATTACTTTGCGCATCATTTGAACAAATGATCAACGCTCAAAATCGGATCTTAACCTTTCAGATCATCTTGTTGTTCGAAAGCGGAAAAATCCTACACTGATCACATAATTGAACACTTGGACAATATAAATGAGCGACGATATCGCGAAGAAATCCTCTTCGAAATCTAAAATGACCAAAATCCTTTTCCTACTCGTTTGTGCAATCGCCTTTGGTGCGATGTACTGGTCTTGGCAATATTCCGATAGTCACCCGAGTACGGAAGATGCGTATGTAAGAGCTAAAATCCTATCTGTCGCTCCACAGGTTCAGGGTCAGGTGGTATCAGTAGAAGCGAAAGATTTCCAAGTCATCAACAAAGGTGACTTACTGCTTAAGATTGATTCTCGCCCTTACTTATTGGCAGTGAAACAAGCGAAAGCCGCTTATCAGTTGGCCGTTCAACAACACGATGTGGCAGACAAACAAGTGACCGAAGCCGTGGCTGGTTTGGATGCGGCGCGTTCTAACTTGACTGAAGCGCAAGTGGAGTACAAACGTACCGATTCTCTTGTGAAACGTAAGTTAGCGTCTGACCAAGACCTTGATACGGCGAAAAACAAACTCGCTAACGCGCAAGCTGGTCTAGAGCAAGCGCGAGCAACAGTTGAAAAAGCAATCGCAAACCGTGGTGAAGAAGGTGCAGAAGCGGCGGTTGTTCAACAAGCAGCAGCGCAACTTGCACAAGCTGAATTGAACCTGAGCTACACCGACATCACTTCTCCAGTCGATGGCATTGCAGGTGAAATCAACACTCATACGGGTTCGGTAGTAAGCATCGGTCAAACACTATTCCCTGTGATCATCAAAGACAGCTACTGGGTGCGCGCGAATTTCAAAGAGACTGACTTAACTCACATCAAAGCAGGTATGCACGCTGAAGTCGTGATCGACATGTACCCAGATGTGGTTTGGGATGCAAAAGTGGAGCAGTTATCGCCTGCAAGTGGTACCTCTTTCTCATTGATGCCACCAGAAAACGCAACCGGTAACTGGGTGAAAATTAAACAACGCTTCCCTGTGCGTTTAACTTTAGAGGTACCTGAAGGTGCGCCACAGTTGCGTGTGGGGGCGAGTTCTGAAGTCACTGTTGATCTAAAAAGTAACGCACAATGAGTAACGAAATTACGGCAGATAAACGGGGTATCGCCACCGTCGCCGTGATGCTTTCTGCCATCATGGTGCTGATAGATATGACCGTTGCCAACGTGTCGCTTTCGCACATGATGGGTGCACTAGGCGCAACGGCAGACCAAATCACTTGGGTGCTGACTGGCTACAGCATGGCAGAAGCGATCTTCATTCCGATGACCAGTTTTTGGGTATCGCGCTTTGGTGAACGCAAAGTCATGCTGGTGGCGGTGATTGGTTTTGTCATTGCGAGTGCCTTCTGTGGACAAGCCAGCTCGCTCGAAGAGATGGTGGTATTTCGTATCATTCAAGGTGCGTTTGGTGCTTCGGTTATTCCATTGGCGCAATCCACATTGGTTCAGATTTACCCTTCTGAGCAAAAAGGCAAGGCGATGGCGATCTTCTCTATCGGTATCTTGCTGGGTCCTATCTTAGGTCCGGTGGTGGGCGGTGTGATTACCGATAACATCAACTGGCGTTGGATTTTCTACGTTAACTTACCATTTGGTTTGGTGTGTACCGCGCTGATTTATCGCTACATCCACATCAGCAACAAGTCGAAACCAAACTTCGACTGGTGGATCATTGGCTATATGGCGCTCGGTGTAGGTGCGTTGCAGTTCGTGCTCGATAAAGGGAACGATGAAGACTGGTTTAACTCACGCATCATTCAAACCGCTGCACTGCTAGCGATAATGGGCTTAGTCATGTGGATCTACCGCAGCTGGAAGACTAAGAGTCCAATAGCGCCGCTGTGGCTCCTCAAAGACAGAAACCTCATGGTCTCATCTTTGATGATAGCGGTCGTTTCGATGGCGATGTTTGGCTTGACCACTCAACAGCCTATGCTGCTTGAGAGCTTGTTGAACTATCCAGTATCGACCACAGGTATGTTGATGGCACCACGAGGGTTAGCGTCCGCCTGTATGTTAATTTTGGTCATCATCATCAACCCGCAATTTGATCCAAGGTTGAAGATTGTATTCGGTTTAACCTGTATTGGTATTGGCAGTTATTTTATGACCCTATACTCGACAGAAATTGACACTTTCTGGATCGTGATGCCAAGTATGATTCAAGGTATGGGCTTAGGTTTGACTTTCTCGACTTTGTCGACGCTGGCTTACATGACGCTACCAAAAGAACAGTCAGTAGCAGGGGCGAGTATTTTTAACTTGTTCCGAACCATTGGTAGCTCATTTGGTATTTCCATCGCTACCACATATCAGTACCGTGATGGACAACAGCAATGGCACGCTTTGGGTGAAGGTTTCAATCCTTACAATCCTGTGTTGCATGATTGGGCTGCTAAGCAAGGATTGTCGATTACTGATCCTGCTGCATTGGAGCAGTACCAAAGCATGCTCCATCAGCAATCGCAAATGGTCGCGTTTGTGCACACCTTCCAGTTGGTCGGGGTGATGTTCGTGATCATGATGCCGATGTTGGTATTTATCCGTTCAAAGTAAACCTCTAAACATAAACTAAAGCGCCCTTAACTCAGCCAGTTAAGGGCGCTTTTTTACATCTGATTCTTAGGGGCTTAGGAGTTGATATCGGACAATCAACCGAAGGTGACTTCACTGAAATGCGGATTGTCTTTGAGTGCTTTCATCGCGACTAACTGTTCGGTTGGAAACGAAATGCGTTCACCTTCAATATCCAAAAATAAGCATTCTTGGCGTTCCATATCGTAACCAGTATCGAACGCGCTACCTTGGTGCTTCTCACCGTTCTTGAGCGTAATTTCTACGGGTAGCTTAAACATACAGGCGATTTCAATAAAATCGTATTGGCTGCAGGTCACCATAATTTTTCTCCTTTTCTGTTCTTTATCAAGACCGACTAAGAACAGGAATCCTTCTCTGAAACCTAATCTTCATCTTACGCCCTATTTTGGTCATGAAAAAGACACACAAGCAGGCTTAACTAAAACCATAGTTTAGTGAACAAGACGTAGATAGGACATGTCTGAAACGACACTTAAAAACACGTACTTGGCTCGTGAGCGCGCAACGCAATCACTGATTACTCCTCATACTTACTACGCGCAGTTGGCGCATCGCATCAACCACTCAGCTCAATTTGAAAATGGACGCGTCAAAGATAAGATGCCAAACGTGCCAAACCCTCAGTCATTTTGGCAAGTGTGTTGGGCTTACATGGGCGGGCGTTCGCCGCTCAGTCCTGATAAGCAACTGCCTTATTCAGCGATAGAGCCCACGCGGTTTTTAGAGCGACAACAAGCGATGCGAGTCACTTGGCTGGGGCATTCCACTTTGATGATTGAGACCGATGGTGTGCGCATCCTGACTGACCCTGTGTTCGACTACGCGTCGCCGTTGATTGCGAAGGCGTGGTTTGAGCGCAATATTCCCAATACATCAGTTCGCGACAGCTTGCCGACTCCCGATGTCATCCTGATCTCTCATGATCATTACGATCACCTCGAAGCATCGACTATACGTTATTACTCTGATAGATCTGTAACATTTTACGTGCCACTAGGTGTCGGTAAGCATTTGATTCGTTGGGGCGTTAGACCAGATAACGTAGTGGAATTCGATTGGTGGGAGAGCGTTCAGTACGCCAACGTCGAGTTGATTTGCACGCCCGCTAACCATAATTCAGGTAGAACTTATCTGGATAAGAATGCCACTTTGTGGGCGTCTTGGGTGGTGAAAGGACAACAAGAGACGCTTTATTTCAGCGGGGACACTGCTTACGACAATCACTTTGTACAAATCGCTCAGCGCTGCGGACCGATAGACATTGCTTGTCTGGAAGTCGCGGCAGATGTGAAAGGCAATCAAGGTTATCCGGTAGAGAATTGGGGGCACATGCAAGCCCATCACACAGTGCAAGCTTTTAAAGATCTGCAAGCAAAGAAGCTGTTGCCAGTACACTGGGCAACGTATGAGTTGTTTACTCATAAATGGGATGAGCCGATTGAGGATTTGATAGCACATTGCCAAGTGGATCACATTGAGTTACTTACCCCTATGGCAGGCGAGAGTTTTTATGTCGCGCAACAATATAAAAACAACGCATGGTGGCAGGTGGAAAAATTATGTGAGCAAGCTAGAAAAATAAGGGTATAATATGACGACGCTTCAATAATATCCCTACCAATTTAACCAACTTTCTTGGTCCTTATAACAAGCTTTTTACTGGTCATCGAATCAATAAATTACCAGCAAGTCACCGTTTTTCTGTGATCTCTCACGTGACTAATTTTCTAAGTGCAACTTTTTGATACTCACCACCTAAAAATTTAATCTTTAAAAAGAAAACTTTTACTAAAAAACTAGGTGAACTTAATTTTATGCATCAAAACAATTATACTCATCGCATACTGATAAGGCTTGCAATAACTGGTTAAAGCTTAATCTTGGTGGGTAAAAATTGATCGGTTAATGCTTGGTAAAAAGTCTCATCATTGAAACATATTTAATAGATAGAAATTGCTGGAAATATTTGGAACCGGCATCACAAGAGTAGGGATTTCTTGAATATATCATCAGGGATGCTGACAAAAATAAAATAGGCATTGTTCGATGAATAATTCTGCAACGTATTTACTTGCTGCTTTGCGAGAAAAAATTAAAGAGAAGGGTATTTGTTATTCTGACCTCTCTATTGGAATGGGAATTCCTCTATCAACGATTAAAAGGCAGTTGCATAACACGTCTTTAGGGTTGGATAAAATACTCTCGTATGCCACTCATTTAGATACCGACTTAGTCGAATTGTCCATGCGTGGTAAACAGCTGCAACAAGAAAATGAGCAATTTATCACCGACACTAACAGTGAAATATTTCACCAGTATCCGTACCTATTTGATTTTTTGTATTTATTACGTCGGAAGGAATGGTCTCCGCAAGATATTGCGAGCAAATACCAATTGACCCATACCTCGATCACGCTTTATTTCCGTGCGTTGGAAATGATGGATTACATCGAGCTAAAAGGTGATGACCAATACCGTTTTAAAGACCAAGGTCGTTTTATTTTCGAAGAAGGTTCTAAGCTCGATACTTTGTTTGCTAAGCGCTTTCGAGATGAAGTGTTTAGCCATGATGTGCGACCACCGATTTGCATGGGACGCATTGCTATCACTGAAGAACAGGAAGAGAAACTGGCGAACGAGGTGTACAATAAACTGATAGAATTTGATGTGCAAAACAAGAGCGGAGAAGGCAGTAAGCGACTCCGAAACGTCTTGATGACTTACACTCCGGGCAATCAGATATTCCTTTCGGATACGATTCCGAATATTGACGGTGAATTATTAAAAGCCATCTCAATGGCGAATGAAAAATAGTGACTATTTAATCATAAAATAAAGAATTTATATTAAGTGGATGTGTTTGATAATGAATGCATCAAAGACCCACTATTATCCAAAATTAATGACCTGTTATTTAAATAGGTCAAACGAAGAAGAGACAAATTAACCGATCTCTTCTCAAATCCAAAAGTGAAATAAATAAGGCTGAATCTTCATCATCGAAACTCGGCAGGGTATGTCTCGACCTTTTTTCGCCTGATCAGGACCAAAAGCCAATAAATGAGGGATATAACATGCACTTTAAGACTTCTTTATGTGCGATTGCTGTCGGGGTTGCTCTAACACTAAGTGGATGCAACAGTAGTGATAATGACTCTAACGTGGATGCGCCATTGAAAGCGGCTGAATTCCATAACACCATCAACCGTGCAGGTGTGCCAGTGGCACTGCGCGATTTGCATGGTGGTCACCTTCGCTACATTCCTATGTTTGATAATGGTTCGTGGCATGGTCACACGCTAGACACCAAAGGTGGTGAGATCACGTTAGGTGGTACCGCGTTGCTAACCGAAGAGTATGTGTCATTCATGGCGGCGCGTTTCGACCGTTTGGCGTTAACGGTTGATGGTAAACCGATGCCGCTTAAGCTGACAGAAGCATACTCACAGCCAGGTGCGCTGATCCAAACATACACGGGTGATGATGGTGTCGAAGCGAAGCTGGAAATGCGCTTTGTCACCGACCGTACTTCTTTGGTTAAAACGACAATCAAAAACCCAAATAAACTGGCTATTCAAGGCGAATGGGATGGCGAGTTAATGCAAGATTATCGCGCGGATGATGGTCAGCTATACAAGAACGATGACAGCACAGTTCGCAGCGTTGAAGAAGCTTACCCTACCTATTCTCGTGCTATCACAGCCACCGATAACGGTGTAGAAGTATCTTTTGGTGCAGTTCGTGACTCATGGTCTCTACTGACTTCGGGTGATTCGAAATTCGAAGTGACACGCTCTATCAAGCCAGAAACTTCAACCATCAGTGATGACAAAAAAGGTTTTGTACAAACCGCGTCCTTAGGTAACGGCGAAGAAATCACATTGTACACGGCTTACACTCACGTGCAAAACACCAAAGAGCAAGCTTCTGAGTTTGCTAAATTGGACGATGTGATGGCAGACCCGAACGGTTACATGCACAAATCGGCAATGCGCTGGGAAGAATACCTAGAAAAAGGTCTAACGAATGACGCGGCTTCTAAAGAGCATGAATTCGTTGCAGTAAAAGCGATGGAAACGCTCAGTGCGAACTGGCGTGGTGCTGCTGGCGCGATTGACCACGACACCGTAACGCCTTCTGTTACCGCGCCGTACTTCTCTGGCAACATGACTTGGCCGTGGGATACGTGGAAACAAGCGTACGCGATGTCTCATTTCAACCCAGACGTTGCGATGGAAAACATTCGCACGGTATTCCAATACCAAGTTAAGTCTGACGACCCTGTGCGTCCATGGGATGAAGGCTACTTGCTTGATGTGGTGACATACAACTTACCGGCTGAACGTTGGCAAGGTATGTCTGCGGAATACAAAAAAGTCTTCCCACTGGCAACAGACGGTTTGAACTGGAACGAACGTAACACCAAACCATCTCTTGCGGCATGGGCAGTATGGGAAGTGTATACCGCACTAAAAGACGAACATAATCGTCCGGAAGAAGCGAAACAGTGGTTAGAAGAGATGTATCCGAAGCTCGTTGCATTCCACGATTGGTGGTTACGTGCTCGCGATACCAACAAGAACGGCATTCCGGAATACGGTGCAGCGAAAGACCCAATTCACACCGTATTTGAAGATGACGTGAATGATGGATCTTGGGGACCAGATGCGTCTGTAGACGACATGAAATTCCAGTACAAAGACGAAGCAAATGGTGACCAGTGGATCAAAGAGACTGGAATCGAGAAATACAATGAGTTGCTGACTTCTGGTGATTACACGGCGATGAGCATTCCGGCAAAAGTGGCTGCTGGTTGGGAATCAGGGCGCGATAACGCGGGTGTGTTTGGCTTTATCGATACCATCGATGACTTGCAAGGTAAGTCTGATCTACCAACGCAAGAAGAAGCAGAAGTGATTGACCAAATGGGGCGCTATGCTCACAACACCAATGGTTTCGACAACACGTACGATATGGTGATGGGTGCACAAGGCTCGGAGATCACTTACCGTGATACTTCAGCTGCGAACTTGGACAAACTGGCTCAGGCGAAGAAAGACTGGGAAGTGAAGTTCAATGAGAACACCAATGACGAGAACAAGTTGTCAGGTTATTCGCTCATGCAAGAGTCGGTAGACCAAGCCTCTTACTGGTACTCAGATAATCTGTACCTATCGCAAATTGCAGAGGTTTTGGGTAAAGCGGAGAAAGCTGCTGAGTTTAAAGCGAAAGCGGATGACACCAAAGAGTACATCAACCGTTGTATGTTCGATGAAGCGACAGGATTCTACTACGATATCGAAGTGGTACCTGGAGGTTTGAGTAACCAATGTGCGGGTCCAGCTCTAGTCAAACGCGGCATGGGTCCTGAAGGTTGGTCACCATTGTTCAACAACGCAGCGACACAAGAGCATGCTGATAAAGTGGTGAAGAACATGCTTGATACCAGCAAGTTTAACTCGCCGAAGATCCCGCTAGGTACCGCATCAATGGATAACCCAGCTTACGGTCCAGACATTTACTGGCGCGGTCGTGTGTGGCTCGATCAGTTCTACTTCGGTGTTCGTGGTATGGACAACTACGGCTACGGCGTGGAAGCTCGTCAGATGGTCGATAAGTTATTCAAGAACGCTCAAGGTCTAACGGAAGCAACGCCAATTCAGGAAAACTACAACCCAGAAACTGGTGCAGTACAAGGTGCAAATAACTTCTCATGGAGTGCTGCCCACCTCTACATGTTGTACAACGGTTTTGTGGGCAAATAAGTTTTGCGCCCCTGACAACGTAAAGCATTAAGCGTTGTAGATGACCCCCTAGCATCTACAACCGCTTAACCCCTTCAAATTAGGCTCAATAAGATCAAACCGGACAGTGAAAGCTGTCCGGTTTTTGTAGAGCTAAAACACTAATTTTCCGCTGTTTTTGAAAAGTTGTTTGCCATAGAAATTGCGCTACAGAGAGATTTTTCTTTACATATTGGTAAGTTAGTTGTCCGCATTTCATTCTGTCGATTTGCAATAGATAACATTTATAAAATGATCGTTTAACCATGCTGTAACAATGCATATGCTGCAAGTATTAGTGAGGTCATTTACATTCATGCAAAAGCATTAGAGTAACCCCAAATCTCGCCGCTGTTCAGCCGCTCCGAGCCAAAATCATTCCAACACTCTACTCTGCCGCCTGAATTTTCCTCACCTTGAAGAGCGTATTGATAAATACCTCACTTTCTACGTTGTCAGCATGACGTGTTGCGTTGCAACACCATCAAGGAAGGTGACATGAATTGTTTACAGACCAGCCTTTATAATTTGTTAGAAGATAATAACTTTGTGCCCTCTAATGAGTACAAAGCCTCTATTGCAAGCTACCTTTATTCGGATTCTTCCCTTACACCAAAAGCGATGAATGAGCTCACTCAAGAGATTTTTCAGAGTAAGCAAACCATGGCGTATTACCTGTTGCACAACGCCATCAATGAGGAAGAGGGCGCAGAGCGGCTCAAGATGATTGCCAATCGTTATGCGCAAGGGGAAATGAAGCAGCAAATCATGCACCATTGTCAAAACGACTTAAATCACTCCGCTATGTATGCCAGCTTAATCCCGTTGACGGGATACCAAACTGAGGTATACCAAGAAGCCAAGTCGAGTGATTTCAATTTTAACAACGTTAGCAACTTCTACGACGATATTAAAATTCACCTTTTCCGCGCGCATTCTGTTGAAATCCGTTCATGGTGTTTGCTGGTCGCGCAGCTTAGTTTTATTGATCAATCTGATGTGCCTTACCTGAAAGAGATGCGCCCAACCATTCAAAAAATACTGGATGATGAGGTGAAGCAGGTCTCTTATACGGCTCAGCACGTCAGCCAGTGGCTGGAAGAGGACCCGTCTTTGTGTCAGGTGTTCACCCAGTGTATGAACCACACTTACCGAGAGACATGGGACTATCTAGCCTCAATGGCTGAGTTCATGCGCGATAGTGCGCCGTATTTTATGGTTTAAGCACATAGCATTAGAAATTTAAGAGAGGCTCAACGTTGTTTGTACTGTGTTGGGCAATAGCCACGCTTCACTTCTGGAGAGCGCAGTTTTAGGTGTTTGGTTTTCCTGCCGGAGACTCGGTGTCGCCAAAGCTTAAAACTGCTCGGTTGTAAGTGGTGGCGCATTAAGTTAATAACCCCTTTCTCGTCCAAACCAAATTGATGTTGGATGGCTTCAAACGGGGTTCTATCTTCCCATGCCATTTCAATAATTCTTGATAGCATGTCATCGCTAAAGGTCATTCGTTAATCCTGTTCTGCTGTTGGATACACACATACGTAACGCGCAGCGATTGGGATTCATTTAGGGATGTTTCTGGTCGAAAATGGGTGGTTTTCTGGTGCATTATTTCTGTGGTTTCAGCTCGACCACATTGCCTTCTGGATCTTCCAAGTAGACAGAGCGCCCGAAGCCTTGGGCACCATATCTTTCAGCAAACTCTGCAACATGCACATTGTTTTGGCGTAAGTAAGACAGCAGTTCTTTTTCCTCGAAAGGGGCAATTTGCACGCAAAAGTGGTCAAGGTTACGACCGTTTTGACTGGGCGATTTTCCACCTAGCTTTCCGAGTTCGCTATCGACCGTCACCAAATCAATGATCGCCATTCCTGCACGAAGCTGAGTTAACCCCAAGTCTGGTAATTCACGCTCTATTGGGCATCCTAATATATCTCGGTAAAAGTGCAGCATCGCGCCGAGATTGTCTGTTCTTAGTACCACGTGGTCGAGCGCTTTTACTTCAATTGGATTGCTTGTATTTGCCATGACGTTGCCCTTTTTTCCATGATGAGAAAAGTATACGCACTAAACCAGCAAGCTGATCGCCAGAGCCAGCATGACAAAGCCAATGATGAATTCCAAAATCTGCCAAGAACGCGCATGTTTGAAGATCGGGATAAGCAGTTTTGCGCCATAGCCTAGGCTGAAAAAGAATACGAAAGAGGCACAAACAGCACCTATCGCAAACTGCCATTTATGTGGTTCATATTGAGTGGAAATAGAGCCCAGCAACACCACTGTATCAAGATAAACATGCGGGTTTAACCATGTGAATGCCAAGCAAATCAGTGCTGTCTGCCATGCACTTTTTGAGGCATCACCTTCAGGGTTCATTATGTGTTTTTGTGTGAATGCAGAGCGTAGGCTACTGATGCCGTACCAAGTTAAGAATGCTGCGCCAGCGTAACGTGCAATTGTCTCGATCAAAGGAAACTGAGTTACCAAGTAACCGAAACCCGCGACACCAAGAGAAATTAAAATGGCATCAGACAAGGCGCATAAGAAGCACACTAAGAATACATGATGCTGTTTGATGCCTTGTTTTAAAACGAAGGCATTTTGCGCCCCAATAGCCAGAATTAAGGAAATGCCCAGCGTAAAACCAGCAAGATAGGTGGTCATTTTCTCTTCCTTGAATTGTGACCAAATCAGGTTTTAAACCATAACCTTGTCGCCAAATCGCTGCAAGGTCCAGATTAGAGACTTGCCAGAACTGTTCGATAGGGGGATACGTCGTAATTGTGAGAGCCGTGAGCAATTTGCATCGCATATTTACACTAATTTGGTGTTCCCAGTTACAATATGCACGTCCATATGAAAAAGGAAAAAACGATGAAAGCAGTTTGGTTAGCTGCCGGTGCTATGGCACTGAGCGGATGTTCTGCAATGAATTCAGCAAATGATGTATCTCGCCCATCAGCAGAGATGTTTCCAGAAATGGAGAGCATGACAAAACATGTTTTCTATGTAGACCCAGCAAGCAACGAAGCAGATAAGCGTGTAGAGTTGGTGGTTGGTAAAATGATGGAAACAGATTGTAACCGCGTATCTTTAGGCGGCTCTGTGACGGAGCATACATTGGAAGGTTGGGGTTATACCTACTATCAAGTTGATTCTTCAGCGGGTGGTGCTATCTCAACGTTAATGGCTTGTCCTGAAGATATGGAGAAGGTCGAAACGTTCGTGCAAATGCCGACTCGTGATTTGTACCGTTACAACAGCAAGCTACCAGTCGTGGTTTACGCTCCCGCTGATTTGGATGTCGATATCCGCGTATGGGCTCCTGAAGAGTGATCTTGAAGCCTAGCAAAGCCGCTCTGACTTATAGTGGCTTGTTAGGATTAGTGGCTTGTTAGGATTAGCGGGTTGTTCGTCGTCTGCACTTTGCGCCTGAATATTCATATCAAAGGTGATGAAGCCATCTTGGCTGTCAAAGAGGTATCTCAAAGCGCACCCCGCCTCAACAAGTCATTTAATAAGTGAAAGGCTTGGTTCAGTACCAAGCCTTTTTTCTATATCACGCTTTTTCGTCGCTGTGCGACACCGATTACTGTTTTGGAGAGCGGCTGCGAAATGTTTTGGGCGTAAGTCCGGTGTGTTGTTTGAATACCTTCGAAAAATAGCTACCACTTTGATAACCCAAATCTAAGGCGATTTTGGTGATGGACTCATTAGGGTTGGCTAAACGTTCTTTGGCAAGGCTGATGCGATAAGCTTGGATCCAGCTTGCGACGCCCATATTGAACTGCTCTCTAAAGGATTGCTTTAGATAACATTCATTCGTCGCGAGTTCTTTAGATAAGCCCGGTATGTTCCAATCAATATGGGGCTGCGTTGCAATGAGATCGCACGCTTGCTCGGCGAGAGACTTAGGCTCTTTGTGCACCATGAGTAACGCAAGCAGTTCTAAGATTTTTCCTCTTAGCCATACTGTTCGGGCTATACCTTGGAAGTCATTGTTCCAAATCGATTTGGCAACGTTAAGAATCTCTCCTGTAAGTGGCATTTGCCAACCTGTTTCATAAAGATCGAAAGGCTTAAATGATGAGCCCCTATTTTGAGGAAGAAGATTTTTAGTCAAGCTATGGTGTAATGGGAAATGAATCCGAATGTTCTCAATTCGACCTCCTTCTCCTAGCTCAATAGGATTTACAGGTTCAGGCTTCGGCAAAAGGGATGCTATGCATCGAGAAGCAAAAGATGCTGCAGGGTAATCAGGGTATTTGGGGCTGAAGGCGTGGTTAATACCAGCAAAGCTGATATAGAACCCCGCGTCTGCCGGATCATTGAACTGAATGTCCGTTGTTGCTGTACAGTTAACGATGTAAGCATTCACATCATCATCGAGAGCAACAACATCAAACGTTCCATCTACGCCACCTACTAAGTTTAAGCTCTTCACGATATTACTCATTGTTTCAGCCTTCGTCGTTTTCTCGTGAGCATCTCCCTGATCAATTAATATAAATGATAATAGATATCATTTGTAGGGATTATTGAACTAAGTCGAGTTCACAGAGAAAGAAGCTCTGGATATACCTAGAGCATCTTTAACGACAGGGCTTGGTTAAATTTGTGAGATGAGACTCGCCTTCTCATTTGGTTTTAAGACTGGGATTATGAAGATAGCGACGAGGCTAAAAGCGATCATTAACATAAAATGCACTGAATACCCGAAAGCGCCGATCAGTGCCCCGCAAATGATAGCCATCACGATTGCAATGAACATATCCATCGATTGGAAAAGAGAGAAGTTCACACCTGACTGATGTCCGGAGGCAAACCCCATCATTAGAGTATAAAGCGCAACAAATTTAGCCGACGTAATGATGCCATTAACGACAAAGATACCCGCGATTAACCATCCTTGCTCAGCAATATTTAAGTCGTATGCTAAATAGAAGCTAAAAAACACAACTTCAAAGACCATCATTTGTAGTAACACATTGAGTGCTAGACTTTTTTTGATTAGCCAGCCACCTAGCACTACGCCAATTAAACCGGTAATCACTCCTCCACCTGCAACCAAAAGACCCAAACTTTCTAGCTGTATACCGCTGTCGACTAAGAAAGGCATCATCATTGATAATGCCCCTCTCGTTCCGAGTTGCGATACGGTCACAAGGAGCAGTCCAATCCTTACTTCAGGGTTAGAAAATGCAGCTTTAAGGGAGGGCGTGCGAGCTGTTGGCACGCTTTTCTGATTGGCGCCGTGATTCCAGAATAAACAAAGCGTTGGCATACTGAATAATAAAGTCAGAAGAGCCAGACCGAATAATGCGGTTTGCCAATCGAGCAATGAAGTCGCATAGATAAATAATCCACCGCCAAAAACAGCCCCTAGATACGAACCACCAACTTGCATGACGTTGCCTAGGTATCTTCTTTTTGCCTCCAACTGGTCAATCGCCAGACCGTCTGTAGCGATATCAGCGAAGCTGGAAAATAAGCTGATAACCAAAACACCAGCAAACAGGGTCATTCGATTCTCGATCGTTCCAATGACGCAAAGCGCAACGAGTATGGCAATTAAAACTAGCTGAGAACCAAAAATAATGATGGCGTGATTTTGTAAACTCGCTCCCTTTTTGCGTTGCCGTTCGATCCAAGGTGACCACAAAAATTTAGCGACCCAAGGAAGCATTGCAAGGTAGAACAACCCTATTTGGGAGGTATCTATGCCCTCATGTCGCATTATCGCTGGCAAGCCTTGAAGTGTGAACATACTGACTAAGCTTTGGATGGTATAAACGCTCACCAGAACGGCGAGCAATGGTTTGAGTTTGATTCCTTGAGCGCTAACCATAGGTTTCATTACCACTCGTACTTCGCTTTCACACCAACTTCTCTACCTGTACCGTAATTGCTGTATGTCTGACCATAAGAGAATGCGTAAGTGGTGTAGTCTTTGTCAGTAATATTGTTGCTAAAGAGCGAGATAGACAGAGCTTCGCTATAGTCGTAGTTAATGGATAGATCGACGAGAGTGTACGCACTTTGTGATAGTGAGTTAGCTTCGTTAAAGTAGATTTTAGAGTTATAACGAGCTTGAGAGTTGATCGAAATGTCGCCTTTGATTCCTGTTACTGGTAGGTAATAGTTAAAGCCCAACGTTGCCGTGGTGTCTGGCGCGTAAGGCAGTCGATTCCCTTCAAAGGTACTGTTGTTTGATTCAAATGTTGAACGTCCAAAAGTCCCGGCAGCAGTGATGGTCAGATCATCGGTTGGGTAGAAAGCGAACTCAGCTTCGATACCTTTACTCAGAGCCTCGCCCATATTTTTAAGAGTTTGATGCCCTGGCGTACCGGTATATAGTTGAATATCATCCGTTTTAATCCAGTACAATGCGCCACTAAAATCGATTTTTTGATTCGCAAAGTTGGTGCGCCAGCCTAGCTCGCCATTCAGTGATTTTTCCGCGTCATAACCGCTTGCATCTGCATTGCTCAGAGGAACAACGTTGTAGCCCCCCGGTCGGTAACCACTGGTTATGGAAGCGTAAAGTCGAGTGTCCTCATTCGCTTGCCAACCAATTGCAGCTTTTGGTGAAACCGTCGATTCTGTCTGTTCCTTGTTATAAGGATTGATAAACCATGCCGGGTTACCGTTGAAGTCAGAGTTTACTTTTAGGTATGAAGCTCGGACGCCAAGAGTGACATCCCACTGTGGTGCAAACTGGTAGTTTGTCTGCCCAAACAACGCGTACGTGTCATAGTCCAATTTATTTCGTGCGTTATTGGCTGAAACGTCCAAACGGCGATATTCCAAGTAGCCGCCAACTACGTAGCTAAAATGATCGTTGTATTGTTGGTTTAGACGTAGCTCTTGGCTGAACTTGTTTTGATCTTCTTGGTAGTAGCCATAGACATATTCGCGGTCTATCTCGCGTGTTTGATAAGCGGTGATACTTGTGATTTGAGAGGAATCTAAATCGTAACCAAGATTCAGCGCGAAAGTATTAACGTCTCGCTTAAGTTTGGGGATTGGTGCGTCTTTTACACCAGAGTCATGTTCACTCTCAGTGAGGTACCACTCCTCATGGCTGTCGAGCTTATCTGCGGCGACTGATAGGGTTGCGCTAAGTTTTGAGTCATTTGGTAAGTAGTGAAAGCGAACTTTTAATGCTTGCTCATCGGCATCGTTTGCGTCTTTTTTCCCGCTGGTGGCGTGTTTAATATCACCTTCATCGTAGATATATCTAGCTGCAATATCCGCTGAAATGGAGTCAGATAAACGGGTAGCGGCGACAGCATCAACTTGCTGACTCAAATTAGAATATAAAGCAGAAGCTTTAACTTCGGTGGCGTCAGTTTCACGACGAGTCACGATGTTAATGACACCGCCTTGCGCGTTCCCACCGTAAAGTGTGCCTTGCGGACCGCGCAGCAATTCGACTTTTTCCACGTTAATCAGCGGTTGAGTGACAAAAGCGTTATCTTGCAGGACGCCATCAACATAAATGCTCACGGTTGGCGAATAGTAGTCAGGTGAACTAATCCCACGAACGGTGGTGTTGGCGTAAGTTCGGTTCCCGCGAGTTTGTATAAGCAGTCCAGGGAATACCATCTCGAGATCTTTGACCTGATAAATGCCTGCTTTTTCGAGTTCTTCTCCCGTTTTGACCACAACTGAATTGTTCACTTGCGATAAAGGAGTATCGAACTTGGTTGCTTCAACGATAACCACTTCCATTGCTGGTGGCGTATCTTCGGCATAGGAGTATGAAGTACCTAAAATTGTGAGGATAGCGCTCGCAATGACGGTGCGCGGCGAAGAAATCTTGTACATACTGTTTTCCTTGAATCTGAATAAGTTAGCACTACTCACAGCGCTGAATTTTTAATTGTTATGTTGAGCTTCCCACAGAGACTGGTAGTGGGAAGAGGTTGCGATTAATTGGTCGTGCGAGCCAAAATTCTCAATGCGACCGTGGTTCATCAAATAGATGCAATCTGCATCAGCAATGGTGTCCAAACGATGCGCTACTGTGATCATGGTTTTTGAGGCAAAACACTCGGTAATGCTATGCAGTATTTCCCGTTGTTTGGGTTGGTCGAGTGCGGATGTAAACTCATCAAGCAGCACAATGGGCGCATCATGAAGCAACGCTCTTGCGAGGGACAAGCGTTGACGTTCTCCACCCGATAAATCCTTGCCATTCTCGTTTATTTCGGTGTTTAGTCCTTGTGGCAAGCGAGCGATCAGCTCATCAAGTCCTGCGGTAGTGATTGCAGTTTCTAACTCTTCGGTGCTCGCGTCTTTTTTGGCGATGAGCAAGTTTTCTTTTAGCGTCCCAGCGAACAATTGCACATTTTGGGTAACGTAGGAGATGTGCTGGTACCAGTGCATTGTCCCTGTTGCTTCTACCGTGCAACCACCAATTCTTACCGCTCCATGAGTGGGGATGTGGAATGCAGCAAGTAAATCTAACAAGGTGGTTTTTCCCGCTCCACTGGTACCGATGAGCGCGATATGTTGCCCATATGGAACCTGCAAATTGATGTCTTTAAGAATGGTGTTGCCATCCAGAGTTAACTCAACTGCTTTGAATTCGATGTCGTGGTGATGTGCTTGAACACCATGCACAGGTTGCTGCGGTTCTTGGCTTAGGGCATATAGACGATCGGCAGATTTAGCCATGTATCTGAGTAACGTAGAGAAAATAGTCATGCGTACAAATGGTCGGATACAAGCGACGGCAGCAATGATTGAAACTAACCACTCCCCGAGCGTAAGGTTGCCCAGGCTCATTAAGTAAGCGCCGAGCGCCGCAACCATCGGAATAGAAAGCTCAAGTAACAAGCTTGCTAAAATGACGCCAATTCCACCAGCCCATTCAACCCCTAACCCTGTTTTGCGCAAGTCTGCTAATTCTTGATTAAGTGGAGTCGCTAATACTTCACTGCGACCAAAGCGTTTTAGCGTTGGTAAACAAGCTATGTATTCGAGCAGTTTGTTGGTGCAAGAAGCGTTTTTATCGACATGGCGTTGTGCTTGCTTGGAAAAGTTATCTTCGAATTTCCACAGCAATAGGCTCGCGATCACCATAACAATCAGCATAAGTGAGGCTAGGTAAGGTGAGCAAAATAGCAGTACACAAAGCATCGCGAACGGAACCACCAAAGCTGCGATCAAGTCAGCAATTAGGTGACTAAAAATGTCTTCGAATGCTTTTAAATCACGAGTAATTAGCTTAATGCGCTCTCCCAGACCTTGCCCCGTGATCTTGGAAAACGGTTGGCTACGAATGTCATGTAGTAGCACTTTTCTCAGTTGGTGAGTAATGTCATAAGCGCCTAAGAAGCTCTGTTTGGTGGATTGTCCTAACCGCCACTGAACGACAACCGTGATAAGTGAAACTGCGAATAGGGCTTCAAGAGAAAGTAACCATGTTTGGGTAAGGGCTCCGAATATCAGTAGCCAACAAAATAATGGCAGAATCTCACTGAACACTTTGCCAGCGATGCCAACCAAAAACGTTTTTGGATTGATATCGGCGTGATCGAGTAGCTTGAGAATGTTATGCACAGACGGTCTCCTCAAGATGAATTTGTTTAAGCTGCCCGTGTGATAATGAAAACGCTCGGTTAGCGATAGTTAATGCTTGTGAACCATGACTGATGACCAATTGGATTTGCTGCGGTGCATGTTGACGTATTGCTTCTAGAACACGATTTTCCGTTACCTTATCTAGATGAGAAGTCGCTTCATCTAAAACCAGAATGGCAGGGCGTACGAGCATGGCGCGAGCGATGGCTAACCGCTGTAGTTCCCCTCCACTAAAATTGCGTTCGGTTTCATCCATACTGGAATACAAACCATTCGGAAGCTGTTCGATAAGTGCAGAAAGTCCAAGCATATCGAGGAGTTTGATAATCACGGAGTCGTGTATCAATCGATCTCCTAAGACCAAGTTTTCGCGTATTGATGCGCTGAAGAAAACAGGGTGTTGGTCGACAACTGAGATAAATTGGCTTCGTTCTCTATCGGACATCGAAGACACGGCTTTTTGGTTAATAAACCAATCGCCTTCGTAAGTTGCTAATTCTCCGTAGAGCGTTGCCAGTAGACTACTTTTCCCTGAGCCTGATGCGCCTTGAATTACGATGCACTCGCCATGAGATAACTGAAGGTTCAGTCCACTGACGATATCGAGTGAGTCACGTTTGACTGCTAAGTTTTCACAACAAAGCTCGACATAAGGCGTTGCAATGGATTTGAAATGTTGATCCGACGTTGCTGAGAACAGAGGTAGTATTCGCTCTACAGAAGAAAAGGACTGCTGCACTTGCCCAAATATCTGTGTTAGATCCAACCATGGTTTAAGGATGCCGGCACAAAGAATCACGATCATCGCGAGCTCGACCGGGCTTAATGAACCTTGGGTCAATTTGACGATGGCGAATGGAATAACAAGAACCAAAGACGCCTGAGCTAAGGTAGTAAAGGTGACCCATGCTCCAACCATTTGGTTGGTATAAGCGTTAACCAGCTTGTGGTGCTTAGTCATGTTATTGCTTAACTGGCGGTAAGAGTCCGCGTCAACGCCGAATAGTTTCATCACGCCGATGCTACGCAAAAACTCTAGTTGCGCTTTGTGCATATTCGCAACGACTTGATTGTACTTTTTTTGTCTATCTGAAAAGCCACGCATCATGACTGTTTGGGCAATCACGGCGAGGGGGAGAGGACTTAATGCGATTAAGCCTAGTTGCCAGTCGATGCTGACCATAAAACCAAGCAAAACAAACGGAAGTAAAGTACCAGTAATAATATCGGTCGTATGATGAGCAATAAGAGGTTCAAGGCTCTGACAATCGTCGCTGAGTCGTTTTTCTATATCTCCACGATGGTATTGCATCAGTTTAGCGGTTGGCATTTCGGACAGAGCACGAACGAGCTTCTGCCTAATGGTCTGAATAATTTGATAAGCCGCAAGGTGCGCCTGCCATACCGAAATCGTATAGAAAAAATAGCGCACACAGACTGCAATGGTCATAAGGGCTAAGTAGAAATAGAGACTTTGGGTATTTAGGTACTTGCTCAATGCGGCGTATAAGCAAATCCAAGTGGCGAGTTCTGCGAACACACACAACACCGCGCTAACACCGGTATAAGTGATGCGTTTTTTTTCCGTTTTTAATAATGAGATGAGTGCTTGAGTGACGCTCATCTTGTCCGTTAGATGCATAGATGACTCCTTAATGGGAGGTATTCTCATCTAAGCGTTATTTTAACAATAGCAATATCGGGAAATAGAAAGCGAATATCGGGAATCTTTATGTGCTAGCAATATTAACGTGGGAGTTAAAAAAGAAGAAATATAGATTGGTTGAGCTTAATAAACTGATGTTATTTAAAAAAGACTGGCTTAGTGCCAGTCCTTTTTTGTTCTTAGACGTTTAATTATTCGTAATCAGACGCGTAAGTATCTTCGTAAGTGTGTGAGTAAAGCTCGAATAGGTTACCAAACGGGTCTTCCATGTAGATCATTTGAGCTTGTTTGCTGTCATCTTCTGGGTGGTAGCGCATGATGTCCATGCGAGCTTTACCACCAAACTCTTCAATACGTTTGATTGTTTGTGGGAACTGCTCTTTCGCTACTTGTAGACAGAAGTGGAAGATGCCTAGGCGAGAGAAGTCTACTTCGTGACGCTCTTGACGCTCTTTCATTTCAAACAGCTCTACACCGATGCCGTCAGACGTCACTAGGTGAGCGATGTTGAAGCCTTTGAAGCCTTCACCGAATACGGCGATACACATACGACCGATTGCTGATTCGCGCTCTTCGATAACTTTTGTGTTGTTCATTACGATGCGAAGACCAAGCGCTTTAGTGTAGAACTCTACTGCTTTGTCCATATCGCCAACCATGATGCCTACGTGATTCATTTTCATAATTCTGCTCCAAAAAACTGTGATGTTTAATTCGTGTTTCGTTTCGATGGAGGTGAGTATATGGAGAATTTCTGATTACATGAAATTATCAATAATTTTTATAATGATAATTTTTTGTTATTGGTGGGTAAGGAGAAGAATAAACAAATGTATTCCGCGAGCTTATCAAACGGTTATCTTATAAATTCCTTTGCTTTTTGATTGTTTTATATCGATTGTGAATGGTTTTGTGAGGTAAACTTCAGGCCGATGTTGCTGCTAGTTATCTGTTTTTATTGATATTAACTAGTTGTGTTTGAACGTTGGTAGTTAGGGTTTTAGGGGAGCCTTAAATCTGAGCTCACATATAAAAGGAATAAGGATTTGTACATTTGGAAAACATCAAAGCTGTCTGAGGAGCTAAGAGACAACAAAGTGCCAGACAGTGATTGGATTAAATACGCTTTAATATTCTTAATCTTTTATACGGTAACCCCGTACTTGATGATCTTGGCACCGTATGCAAGCAATGAAGCTATGATAACTGAGGCTATCGGTATCTTAGTCGTGTCAATTTTGGGGGTAGGTGTCACGTATAGAACGAACAATAGAGATGGTAAAACCTACATTCTTCGCTCTATCGCTTTATCTATCCCTTTGTCTTTTAGGTTTGTCGCTTTATCTGTGCTTGTTGGGATGGCTATCGTATCTTTTGATTTTGGCGATCAACATTATTTTATTATTGAATTACTTTCGACATTCTCTGTTATCGCTTTGCAAGCACTCTACTTTTGGCGCTTGAATGTTCATCTAAAGTACATCAACTCATAGCTTTGCATTTTCTACTTTGGTAACAGGCTCTGAGATTAAGCGTAAGACTGACTGACGATTAGCTCTCTTAACCATTTATGGCTTGGGTCGTTGTCGAGTTGCTTGTTCCAAAGTAGAAAGAACCCACCGGGCTCCATCTCTATCGGGAGCGGCTTGATCACAATGTCTGATTTACCTTCGAACTCGCGGATGCTTTTGTAGGGGTAGGTCAGTACCAAGTCGCTTTTTTCACACAGTTTTACCGCGCTGGAAATGTCGGACATGTTGACGGCGTTATCAATGCGCAGTCGTTTTGTGTCGAGCACCTCGTGCAGTAGCCAACTAGACACACCTCCTGTGATGACTTGTATATGGCGATACTTTAAGAACGCATCAAGGTTCCATTCTTCCTCTAATGCAGGGTGTCCTTTTCTCAATATACATGCCGAAGTATCGCGCATCAGTTCCGCGTAATTCAGTGTGTCAGGGATGGTGTCGACATGGGTTTTCGAACGATCATCAAACTCAAAAATACCGACACCAAAATCGATTTCTCGCCTTTGTAATCGAGTAATACTGCTGTGGCTCCAATCGGCACTTTTGATGGTGATGTTCGGTGCACTGGATAACGCCTGAGGCAGAAAACGTGGGTAAATTGTGGAGTAAGCGGTTTCGATAAGATCGATACTAAAAACGCGAGTCGAGCGTTCTGGGTCAAATTCTTCTGGTTCACGAAGCTGATCAATTTGCATCAGGATTTGTTGCAGTTTGCTCTCCAATGCCAACGCTTTTGGGGTCGGCAATAAACCTTTGGATTCTCGCTCGAATAAGGGGTCATCAAACTCCTGGCGCAATTTAGTAAGTTGTTTACTGACGGCCGATTGAGATAAGAATAGCTTTTCTGCGGTTCTGCTCACGCTGCGTTCTTGCAGTAAAACGTACAGACAAATCAGCAGGTTCATATCATTTTTGATTAAGTGGGATAGATTTATCATGATATTCCTATCATTCAACTTACAAATTGAAGGGTATGAATAGAAACTATATCACTTAATTGAATTGAGCCAGAAATACTGACTCGTTGCCCATTTAATGAATCAAACTGTTGAGGTATTGACTGAGCTCTTTCCTAATCTCTAGCTCTGCTTCCGATAGGTATTTGGGCATGTGTTTATCAACCACGGTAATGTTTCGTTCGCGAACTTGATGGGTATCGCCGATGGCGTCAAATACGCAGCGCAGCAAGTTCATCGATTGTGACATCAAGGCTTCGCTTTCTTGTTGTGAGAGCAAAGGCTCTGCGTCAAAACCAAGCGCGCATAGGATGTCGTTAAAGTGCATTGCATAACCTGAGCCAGAAACATCAAATGTGGTGCTCTTGATGCCATTGGGGCTTCTCTCCCAAAGATAAGGAGGATGCTTGAGTGTGCCAAAGCCAATTGCGATGACGCGGTCTGTGTAGTGCAGTTCCAACCGTCTGTCCCAAATATCACCCGCTTTTCCTGCCTCAATCACTACCTCAATATTGCCCTCCGGAGGTGTGAGTTCGCCTTCGATATAGAGATGGGTTTCAGCGCCTTGTGTATACTCCAATTGCGATTCGTTAATACGTTCGGCACGGATCTGTTTTAGTTCAACTTGCGAGTCTCCTATGCCGGATTTATGCAGGTAGCGAACTAGCCCTGCAATCGCATGAATGCCCATATCAAAGCCATAACCTCCGCCGCCGCTGGTGGCTAAGTTAAGTAGCTTTCTCGCGTTGAGTAACTCAATGCGGTTTTCAAAACGGAAGTCTTGGATTGCTTCATCATTGTCGATGGGGTTGTCGGCTGCAATCGCGATGATCTTCCGCGGGGCAGAGTCAGGTAGTGCGATAGATGAATCGGCAAAGAGTGCTTCCAACGAAGGGGAAACCAAAGCGGTATCAATAAAGTAAAACAGTGCTCCGCGACGTTTAAGCTCAGGGATGACTTGGTTAAAGCCTGTGTCGATTTCAGCTAAAGAGAAGGACGGTTTCTCAACCACAAACAACAGGTTTTGAATGTCGAGGGCATTACTCACTTGTTCAATGATGGAAAGATGTGTGCCGACCGGTGTTAGAACGAAGGTGGCAGCAACGTCAGTGTGTGAATGAGCTTGTAAAAACGCATCAAGATCGGCGTAGCGAGCGGAGTAAGGGAATTGGAACTGCGATGCACAGGACTTGGGATGTTGAACTGCAGGGTCAATGGCGACGACATCAAAGCGAGAACTTAAGGTGTGCAGAAGGTTCTTATACAAACCTACCACAGACGATTTGGCGCTCCCCAATCCACCAAATACCAATACGACCTTGTTCATAAGCGGCTTCACTATTCACACGTTTCATCGTGCCAGATTAACAAATTTTAAGAGCGGATTAGCTACTTTTTACCAATCAATAATCCCACATTTTGTTTTCGCAAATGCAACGCTTTGGTCTTGAGACTACTCAAATTGCCAAAGGCATAGAAGGGAACGTGCAAGACGGTTTTAAAGCCCGCTTCAATGATCATATCGTGCCAAGTAGTACGACTATGGAAGCAGACACCAACGCCCGCAGTGTTCGCACCTAGTCGTTGAGTGAGCGGTGCTAGTAGCTTGGATGAGGTAGATCGATAAATCAGTGAACTGGGTAAATTGTTCACTAAAAGCCCTTCGTAGAAGTTTTCAAACATGACAATCAGCCCTCCTGGGGTTAAATGCCGGTAGGCACAATGAAGAGCCTCTTGCTGTACTTGCTTGGTGGACTGATAGGTGTCGGTAACAAAGTGATGCAAGACCCAGTTGAACTGGATGATATCAAAACTGCTTTCAAGCGCAGCATCTTGGAAAAGGTGGCAGACCAGATGTTTGTTTGGGTTGGGACGGTTTTTGGCGATGAGTGACGCTTCTGGCTCGATAAGCGTGACTTGAGCATTGGGATAATGATTCAAAATCTTATCTGCATACATTCCATTCCCGCCACCTACATCGAGTAGGTGAAAAGGCTGCTGGGTAGGATAGAGCATGTTGAGTTGTTTGGTTAGTACTTCAAACATGCCTTTATCGATGTATTCCGTGTCAAATGAGGTGGTTTGCTGCGCATCCAATTGGCGAACTTTGTCTTGCATGTCATTTTCCTCAAAGCCAAAAGATTGAAGTAGCAAGAATCACTCCGCTGTTTTTAGTGATTATGAGTCTCAAAATGAGAAAGTATCGAAATTCAGGTGCTTATGTTTTTATCTCAGCATAAAAACAAGGGCGTAATTGTTAATCAGCCAACGCTTCAATCGCTTGCTGGACCGACACAAAATGGATTTTGATGATGCAACGTTGTGCTTTGCTAAATTCGTGTTTTTGAATCAGCTCTGTCACTTGCTGCACATTCAATGTTTGTGGCAAAAGACCCAATTTCACCGTGTTGTTGGCACCGGTTTTCAATGCAAAGCAATGACCTTGCGTATCAATCACTATGTCATCCTGACCCCAAATCAACGCTTGGCATTCTGCATTTAGCTGCTTTGGTGAAGCTAAATACACCAGTTCATCGTCACCATCGAGTTTAAGTAAACAAGGCCATGTGATCATTGCGTTACCTTAGGTATTGAGTGTGAATGGTCTGAAGTTGCGCGTGAGCCGAGTAAGCCAGCACAAGGCATGTACGATACACAAAGCCTTAAGAGAGCAAAAGGCTTTCTGTCTTCGAGATGGTTTTCGGGTTTTCAGTGTTGTGCATGTTGAGGCTAAGCGTAATTACCAATGATGTCGATTAAGTCGTCTACTTGATGTGCCACATAATCTGGCTGGGCGTTCCAGTGCTGCGGTTGAGCGCCACTGTACGCTGCTGCTACGGCAATCACTTTGCAGTTGCTACCTAAATGTTGCTCGATATTGCGTGCAAAAAGCGTGTCCGCTTCGTGGTCACCAATGTACATCAGCAGCTGTTTATCCGTGTGCCCAAAGATGGATTCAATGCATTTGATGCCACCAAAAGGATCCGGCTTCTGATGTCCATTGGACACATCATCGTAGCCCACGACGGCTTTAAACGGTGCATTGATTTGGTTGGCGCTAAGTACGTTGCGAATGTTGGATTGCGAGTTCTGAGAGCAGACTCCGTGTGGCAGGTGCGCGAACGCATTCACCACATTGGCAATGCCATTGAATAGATCCACTGGTGTTTGGTTTTGTTCTTGGTGCTCTGCCCACATGGTGCCAGCTATGAGCATTTCGTCTTGGGACATACCATAGTAGTTTACGTACAGTTCTTGCCAGTTTTTCGCTGCGTGATTGGCATGATGATAATCCATTTCACTGCGTAGGTATTTCGGTAAGTTATCCCCGGTCAGGTGCGGCGCTACAACGGACAATATCGCTTTGGTGATGTCGATATTTTTCGGAACAGAATTTACTAGGGTGCCATCGTAATCCCACAATACGGCGTCTAACTTCATGCAAAACCTTTTGATACAGCAGAGGGGGAGTAGCTTTAAATCTTGCCAGTCTTAGGGGGGAGATAACCAGATCTTGCTCATGTTTTCATAAGCTTGCTTTGAATCGCTCGGAAAGGAGGGAAAAGAGAACAAGCGAAAGAAAAACAAAAAGCCAGCAAGGTGATGGTTGCTGGCTTTCTAGTGCGTGCTGCGTAGTACAAGGCGTTAAGCGATGTGCGACATCTCGTTTAGAGTGAAGGTGTCTACCGCGCCTTCTGTTGCTTTCATGTATTGTGCTAGGTGTGCGTTGTCCATGTGCTTGCGCCATAGTTCGCGTGATTCCCAGTTTTCGTAGAAGGTGAAATGCGCTGGGTTTTCGTTATCTTGGTGAAGGTCGTAGTTGATGCAACCTTCCTCGGCACGAGTGACATCAATCAGTTTCAGTAGCTCAGCTTTTACCAATTCTACTTGGTCTGCTTTGGCAATGATGTTAGCGACGATGGTCAATTTAGCCATGGTGGAAATCCTCTGTTGATCGTGATGTATCGTGTTGACGAGGTAAAGATTAGTCGCGAATCACCAAATGATAAACAGCACAATGATTGATTTATTATCAAATATAAATTGATAATCCTGCTTTAATTTTGTGCTAGCTGTGTTTAAAAACTGGAACCAGGCTGCTGTAAGAATTCCACTTCTTCTGCGGTGCTATCACGGTCCAAAATCGCATTGCGGTGTGGATAGCGACCAAAGCGATCAATGATCACCTTATGCTTTAGTTCGAACTCGTAGTTAGATTCTCGCCCAAGCGCTTTGAACAGCTTTTCTGCCTCTTCATGAATCCGCTTAGATTCACTGTGCATAAATGGCATATACAAAAAGCTGCGTTCAACGTCGGTCAATTCTTGGTCCAACCCTAAACGAATCGTCTCTTGCGCCAAGGCAAGTGCGAGGGCATCTTGAGCGAACGCTTTTGGCGTGTTGCGGTAAACATTGCGAGAGAATTGGTCGAGCACAATGATCTCTGCGAGGCGACCTTGTGCCGTCTCTCGCCAGTCAAACAATTCAGATTGAGCGGCTTGCTCTAAGGTGGTGAGAAAGCGCGTTTCGATCTGTTTATCGACGTCTGCATTACTCACAAACCAGTCTTTTGGTTCCAGTTCTTCAAACCAGAAATTCAGGATATCTTGGTACATGGTTGCTTACCTGATAGAAAAAGAGCTAGGAGTATATACCCTAGCTCTTGGTTTCGCTTATCGACCGTAAGTCTCTTCGATGTAGTGCTCAAACTGCTCGCACATCTGCTCGTCTGAGATCGTATTGCTTGCAAGCTCTTTGCTGCCATCCACCACTTTGATGCTGGCATTTAAAGACGCTACCGGAGCACGTTCACGAGTTTGCAGCGAAGCAATCTTCTGCTGCTGAACTTCCCATGCTTGTTCTGGGGATAGGTTACACATGTCTGCCAGATACTTAGCGTTAAAGCCTTCACCCGTGAGACTAACGATAGTCTCGTTGTGCGATAGGTGGTTACCCGCATGCCAATAATGTTTCGCCAGTAGTGGACCAATCTCTGGGTTGTCAGTCAGGTAGCCAAACTTATCGAGGAAGTAAGCGCGAGTCTGGTAAACCGCCATATGTGCTAGCAAGTAACCGTGGTAGGCACACGCTGCTTCATCAGACAGAAGGTGTGGAATCGCCATCAATGGGCGTGGGCTGCACTCCAAACCAAGGATTTGCTTTTCGCAATCGCGTGCCAGCTTTGTGATGCGTTCTGGCGTCAGTTCTTCATCGCTTAATTGGTAAAGTGCGCGTTCAAAATACGGCACGACCAAAATGCTGCGCTCTTCATACGCTTTGAATGGCTGACGGCTGTTTATCATCGCTTGGATGATCTCATCCGGTACTGGGTTACCTTCTGCGTCCAACGCGTATTGTTTTAGCCAATCGGCATCGGTCAGCAGGCTGTCACAGAACATAGATTGTGTTTCTGCGTATGCCATGGAAGTTGGTGCGAACTCTTGAGAGAAACACGGCGCGTTCATCTTGACGTTAGCGAAATGCGCAGCGTGACCACCTTCGTGGAACAGAGTATTGATGCCATCATAGCCGCTGCCCACTTGGTCTGGCTTCGCGTTACTGGTGAAGTTTACCTGCGCGGCAACCCATTCGCCTTGGTTGTAGAACGATGGGATAGGGCCATGACAGAAACCGTTCGGGTATTTGCCTTTACGATCAAGCAGGTCTAGCGTCAGCTCTGCGCCTGAGTATTCGATGTTTAGGCGACCGAATGATTCTACCCAGCGACGTAGTGATTTTGAAAACGGTACGTACGGGTCTAAGTCACGCATGACGTCACCGGCGAACGAGTACACAAAGTTGTAGCCAGTCAGTGCGCTTTGACCTTTCTGCTCTGCAAGGTTTGCCAAGCTGCTTAGGTGGGCATCGCGCGTGCGCAGTTCAAAGTCATCTAAGATGCTGAACAGTTGCTCAGAGCTCATCTTTTCCGTCTTCTTCACTGAGTAGTCAAAGAAGGTTTCGTAGCCCAAAGAACGTGCGAATTGGTTACGCAGCTTGATCAGCTCAATAAAGCCGTTTTGAAGCAACCATTGCTCAAGGTCGAGTAGTGTTTGGTGTGCTGATTGACGCACTTCTTCGTGATTATTGGCGCGAATGGTCGAAGACAATACTGGCAAAGAGCCCTCGGCTTGTTCACCGTTTTCATTGGTAAACGTCAGGACGTGATTTTGCTTTTTCTCGAACAACTCGGCTTCAAATGCAATCAGAGCATTCTTTTGGGCTTGAGCTTGTTCGCCTTC
Source organism: Vibrio sp. MMH1-50 (assembly GCF_022347645.1). Taxonomy (NCBI): domain Bacteria; kingdom Pseudomonadati; phylum Pseudomonadota; class Gammaproteobacteria; order Vibrionales; family Vibrionaceae; genus Vibrio; species Vibrio sp. MMH1-50. The sequence goes on along the minus strand of NZ_JAKRGG010000008.1, from coordinate 3,266 downwards.
AATCGCATGAGATTCAAATGTTGCCAACCATCCTTGTAAACCAATTTGCGTTTGCTGTTTCTCTTGTGGATTAGCGATCGCTTCAGCCGATTCAAGTTGCGCTTTGATGGCTGAGATTTGTTCGGCGTTGCTTAAGAAATTGGTCCAAGCGGTTTGTGCTTTTGTCGAACCATCGTGGTCGTCGCTGATGCCCATGTAGGTTTCCCAAAAGAAGTCTTCTTTGGTGCGATGGATAGCGAGGTAACGTTGGTTGAGGTCGTTTAGGTATTCCGTTGCAGTCATTTTGATCCTTCAAATGTTTGCTTTATTGAGGTTTTTATCGTCGTTGATTATGGCACGCCTAAGCAGCAGAAAGGAATGCGAAATCCATTTGTCTTCTTTATGGCTTGTAAACAGTAATTTACCGCACTTTTTACATGTGCAGACGTCAGTCACAAAGTTTTTCCGTTTTTGATTAGAAATCGTGGAGCGCAGTTTATAAAATTCGGTCTTTCGCAGTGGTGCTAAAGGTAAGGAAAACAATAATGAAAACAAGAATAACAATGGGTCTAATAGGTCTAACATTAGCAGGATGCTCAACGACGCTGCCAACCAATGACCGAGTTCAGGTCATCGAAAAAAACTGCGCTGTGATACTGAGTGAATCGGCAAACGCAGAACAGCGTCAGAATGCCTACAACCAGTTAATCGAAAGCTATGGTGAGCGTTATGTGGATGCCAACAATCCAAAACAGTCGGCAAATTGGAACTTGTTTCGCCAAAACGTCATTCATGATGAAAATGGTCAGTTAACGCGTGAATTTATCGAAGTGAGTGACTGGGGTTGTGCGAATGGCAACTATCTAGAAGAGGTGCGTCTGTTTGTAGAGGAAATCCAAGCAAGCGCTCAGAAATAATGACGCCTAACCCGCACCGACAGCAAACTAAACCAGTTTGCATATACTCAATGTGTTAGCGAATACAACGGAAGGTGTCATGTTAACTCCTCATAGACGGATTCTTGGTGCTGTGTTGCTGTCTGCATTTAGCGCATGGGCGAATGCTGCTGAGCAAACGGCAGACATGGTGTACATCAACGCTGGTATTTATGGTCATCCGCAAGCCGATGCTGTCGCCGTGCGTGACGGGCGGATTGCTTTTATTGGCGATAAAGCCAAGGCACAAGCGTGGGTTGGTGATGGCACGGAAGTGGTGGATTTAAGCGATACCTATTTGTTACCGGGCTTTGTCGATAACCACAACCATGTGTTTGAGGCGGCTTCCGAAGCAGGCGGTACGTGCTTGTTGCAAGCTGGCGTAATGTTGGATGAGCAAATCCCACAACTGCAAGACTGCAAAGAGTTTGTCCAAGATGGCGAGTGGTTGATGGGTTACGGTTTTACGCTTGATGCTACTTTGTCGGAAGAAAACCAACGCACACCTCTCGAAGTGATCGATGAGGTGTTTCCTGATACGCCTGTGGTGTTAATGGAGCAAACCTCTCACTCGATGTGGGTTAACTCGGCTGCGCTGAAAGTGGCGAACATTGATAAAACCACGTCCGATCCGCAAGGCGGTCGCATTCTCAAAGATCCGGATACAGGCGAGTTGAATGGCATCTTGCTCGATAACGCGGGTGATTTAGTGATGGAGCTGGCTTGGAACAGCATGAGTGCGCAGTTTGCGGTGAGCTACCAAGGCTTGTTGACCGGATTAGAAGAAGCTGCGCTCTACGGCATTACCACAATTGGTGATGGACGAATGTACTGGAAGCGAGGTTGGTATGAAGTATGGAAAGAGAGCGAAAAACGAGGCGATTTGACCGCTCGTGTTTCTTTACGACCATGGATCTATCCGACCGACAGCATGGACTCTCAACTGACGTATTTGAAACGCATTCAGTCCGACGACACCTCTCGCTTGTTACTGGTAAACCAAGTCAAAATGTACAGCGATGGTATCTTTATAAATGGCACCGCAAAAACCCTTGCACCTTATCTTGATACTTACTTGCCTGATTCACCATATGGGTTGAATTACATCTCACCAAAAGTGATGCCTGAATGGCTAAACAAGCTCGATAAACTCGGTTACAGCGCGCACATTCATGCTATCGGAGATGGTGGCATTCGCGAATCACTCAATGCGATTGAAAAAATGCGCAGCCAAGGTAACCAGCGTCGTTATACTTTGACGCATGTGGAACTGGTGAACAGCAAAGATGTACCAAGGTTTGCCAAGTTGGACGTTACGGCAGACTTTCAAGTCGGTTCCGATTATGTGGCGTATCACGATCATCAATGGGCAGAAGCCTTTTTAGGCGCTAAGCGAACTAGAGCCTTAATGAACCTACGCGCGCTTTATAATACTAAAGCTAACGTGACGTTAAGCAGTGATTGGAATGTGCATGATTTGAACCCATTGGTTGGCATCTCCAACAGTTTGGTGATGGGAGATACTGGCTTGCCAAACGTTACCGCCGCGATTGATGCATATACAATTCATCCGGCTTACAGTTTGGGTTTAGAGAAGGACATTGGCTCAATAGATGTTGGGAAATCGGCAGACTTTGCCGTATTGGATCAAGATATTACCCAATTGAAAGCACAAGACATAGCACAAGCGCGTGTCCTCATGACAGTGCTGCGCGGGGAAGTGGTGTATGAACAAATTGATGATGAATAAGCCGAGCGATGATTCACTCGGCTAAAAGGTTCTATAGATTATTCTTCAGGGTATTCGCCCATACCTTGCGTTTGTCCTTCTGCTTTCCAATGTTCGCCTGGATCAAAGGCTTCATCGCATAGATCGACGGTGTAGCCCATTTCGGTTATTTCTTTCAAGGTGAGGTTGTCAGCAATTTTGGCAATGTCGCCCGCCTTGTTCCGCAGTTCCATAGTCTCCCTCCGGTCACTGTTTGGTTGTCGGTTCAAGTCGCGCCAAGTACAAAAACTTGGGTGGCTCGACTATAAGTATAAGCAGTGATGGCTGACTTTTTGGCTTAATAGCCGTAAATAATTTAAGGTTATACCCAAGTAACCTCAAGATGCTAGGTTCAGCGAGAATGACTTGGTTTGTAGACGCGGCGCCGATTTAAAGATCTAGTCATTCTAAATCAAGAATCGGCAACAAAGTATACAAGCCAAGGCCCTTACTATTTGCAAAGAGTGCCCTTTGGGAGCGTGTCTTTGACTCGCTTTTTTAGTCAAACAAATGGCTGCGTCAAACAACTTGGAAAGAGCTAGCTATTACACTGCGTTGTTTTCCTTACTCTCGAATCAATGACA